>JAWVYG010000433.1:0-3752 GCA_033722815.1 Halioglobus sp. | reverse complement strand
CGCACCGGGATGGCCTCTGCTATAACGATGTCGGCACCGGCGGCGGCGAAGGCCAATGCGATCGCGCGGCCGATGCCGCCGCCCCCGCCCGTGACGAAGGCTACCTGTCCCGACAGGGGTGTGGCGTCGGTACTCACGCGCCTGCCTCGCCCGGTTGGTCGCGCTGCTTGAGTTCCTCGAAGTAGCTGCGCAGCGTGGTTGTGCCGCGCTGCGGACCCACGCCATCGATCTCACCGGCAGTGACGATGAACTCCGCCAGGTCGCCGAACTGGGTGGACAGCAGGGCGATGAATTTCACCAGTGAGCGCGCCATCCACAGCGGTATGACCGTCACCTTTACCGGTTTGCCGGTCACCTCGAAGGCGAGTTCAGCCGCTTCGCGCTGGGTCATGATGTCCGGCCCCCCGGCTTCCACTTCTATCTCGTCACCCTCGGCAGTGTCCACGCAGACATGTGCCAGATCGCGGCCGTGGATCGGGTTCATCAGGTTCTCGCCCTCGCCCACGAGCAGGGCGCGTCCCCGTTTCGCCATGTCGTACAAGGCGCCCATGTCGGAAAAGTAACCGCAGGGCCGCACCACGCGGTATTCCATCCCGGAGTCGGCCAGCGCGTCGACGACCTTTTCATGGGCCTGGGTGATCGCCAGGTGCATGAGGTTCTCGGCGCCCTGCATGGACACATAAGTGAAGCGGCTGACCCCGGCCTCGCTGGCGAGGTCTATAAGGTTCTTGTTACATTGGTAGTCCACCTGCTCGAAGGTCAGGCCGTCTCGCTGGCGGGAAATGCCGACGCTGGAAAACACCCAGTCGATGCCATCCATAAGGCCGGCCAGTGTCTCCGGTTGGGTGATCTCGCCCAGGAAGACCTCGTCGTAATCCGCCTCCGTCAGTCCCGGCGCGGTAAAGGGCCCCGGCTGCGCCAGCCGCTCCATACTGCGCGTCAGGACGCGCACGAAGTAGCCGCGCTGTTTGAACGCCTGCACCGCGAATTTTCCCAGGTAGCCCGTAGCACCTGCTACCAGCACCCGCGTGCCCTGGTTTTCTGGCATGGCTCCTCCCGCCTGGCTAACAGCGACCTGACAGTGACGCCGGGCAATCGCCGCGCCGGCCCGTTGTCATGGCCGTGGGCCCACGCCATTGGCCCAATGCATATAACACTAGCAAGCGGGCGCCATTCTCTCCACTGGGAGTGGGTTTTCGTAGCACATCGCGGAATGCGGCCTGTTGCTCGAGAAGTGATAGCGGGCACGCCTTGACAGCATTGCTGCGCAGTCGATACATGCGTGGCGGTAAGGGAGTGATTTGGGAGCGCTGCCGGTCGGGGGTGTTGGCAGGGCCTGCCGGCCGGCGCGTTACAGCGTTGTGATCTCCTGCAGCAGCGACTGCAGTTGTTCACCATCGTAGTCCAGGTCACGCAGGATCGCCTCCGTATCGGCGCCGGTTTCCGGGGCTTTGCGCCGGATGCTGCCGGGCGTCCTGGAAAACTTGTAGATCATGCCGACCTGGTCGATAAAGCCCGCGCCGATATCTGCCCCTGACAGGATGGCGCCCCGGGCGCGGTGGTGTTCGTTGGCCATCACCTCATCCAGCGACAGGACCGGGGAGACGCAGGTGTCCTCGAGCATCAGCATTTCGACCCATGTATCCCGGGGTTTGGTCAGGAATATCTCCCGCAGGCGGGCTTTCTGCGCCTCGCGTTCAGGCTCGGAATCCGGGTATTGCCGCTGCGCGAACTCGGGCACGCCGAGCAGTCCGCACAGGCGCTCCCAGAACCACGGCTCGAAGGTACCCAGCGACACGCTCTTGCCGTCGGCGCATTCGTAGATATTGTAGAAGGCGTACTTGCCGCTGAGGGTTGTCTCGCCGCGCCGTGGCGAGACACCGCTTTCCTGCACCTCGTTCAGCTGCAGCAGCATCATGTTGAGCAGGGTGTCGACCATGGCGAAGTCGACGTACTGGCCCTCGCCGGTTCGTTCGCGGTGGAACATGGCGATCATGATGGCCAGCGCGGCGCTGATGCCGCCGGCGTCGTCGGCGATCGCATTGCCGGGAATCTTCGGCGGCCCGTCGAGATCACCGGTCATGTGCGGGATGCCCGCCAGTGACTGGTAGTTGAGGTCATGGGCTGCCATCAGTGCATAGGGCCCGTCCTGGCCAAGCCCCGACAGCGAGACGCTGATGATATCCTCGCGAATGCGCGCCAGGCTGTCGTAGTCCATGCCGAGCTTCTTTGCCACCCCTGGGCGGAAACCTTCGACCACCACGTCGACCTGCGCCACCAGCTTCTCGAATACCTCGCGCCCCTCTGGCTTCTTCAGGTTGAGGCGCATACTGCGCGTATTGCGCCGCAGCACGTCGGGCATGGTCAGTTCGCGGCCCCCGCGGCTGGGAGGTTCGACCTTGATGATGTCGGCGCCGAAATCGCCGAGAATCTGCGACGCGTGGGGTCCGGGCCCCAGCCGCGCGAGGTCGAGAATGCGTACGCCGTCGAGGGGAAGCTTGGCCATGGGAGTCGTCTCCGGACGTCAGTGCGGGGCGCGATCAGGGTCGCCAGCGATCCCCGGTTCTGGACCAGGGATTGTCGGCATCGTCCACCGGCAGCGCGACCCGCGCGCTGAAACGGGTTTTCTCCTGGCCTGCAGCGCTCAGCGCAATCGACAGCAGGGCCCAGCCGCAGCCGCTGTCGTCGGTTTCGGTGCCCTGTACCTCGCCGCTGAACACGATGGTATCGCCGGGGCAGATGGAATCGCCCATGCGGAACTTGTAGCGCCCGATGCGCGCTCGCGGTCCCGCCCAGTCGGTAATGTAGCGCTCCAGCCAGGCCGCCTGGTTGGGGGTATTCATGAAGATATCGCGGGTGCCATTGCGTTGCTGGGCGAAGTCGCGGTCGTGGTGCATCGGGCGCCAGTCGCGGCTCGCCAGCGCACCCAGTATGACCGTGGTGGCGGATACCTCGTGGCGCAGTTCGGGCAGCTCATCACCGGCGCTGACGCGATCGAGGGTGAGGCCCGGGTAGCTGGCGTGATCCATCGGTGCCTAACCCTTGCGGTAGCCGAAGCCGGTCATGGTTTCCGTGCCCACCCAGTCGCCGCGCTGGTTGCGACACACGCAGTCGATGACCCAGAAGCGACCGGTGCCGAGTTTCGTCGTCTTCACATCGCTGAGCGAGCGCAGTGTCTCCACCGAGCTGATGCGGTCGCCGGGCCGCACGGGGTCACCGAACACCACCTCGCTGTCGGTGGCGACCGCCTCCGGCAGGGCCAGAGTTTCCTTGAGGTCGAAATGGGTCTGCCAGGGCAGGGGGATGGCGTCCCGCCCGGGCATCCAGTAATGGGGGCGGAACCAGGCAGAGAGCAGGGTAAGCGGCGCCGTCGGTCCGCCCGTCAGTGCGTCGGCCACCTGGTCATCCCAGTAGATCGGGTTGCCGTTCTGCACCGCGGCGCAGGCCGTGAGGAAGTAGCCGCGCTCGACATCGAACTCGCCGGCTACGGCGTGGCGTTCCACGTCGATCCAGCCGCGGGCCTCCTCAAGGCCTATGCTGTGGTCGTCGGCGTCGGACATCGGTCTGAACAGTTGCCCGGCATGCCTAAGTGAGGACCACAGGTTCGCGATCGATGATCTCTTCGGCAATCACGTCCTCCCAGTACTCGGTGCCGCCGAGGGCCAGTTGGTACTGCTTGCCACGGCGCAGGAACAGGGTGGTGTCCTGTTCCTCCATATAACCCATTCCGCCGAAGATTTGCGAGCCGACAT
>JAWVYG010000432.1:0-3755 GCA_033722815.1 Halioglobus sp. | reverse complement strand
ATCTACGACAACGAGGGCGCCCTCAAGCATAACCTGTGCGAGGACGACTTCGGCGAGATCGATCGCAGCTGTAACGGGCTGGTCGAGTTGCCATGCCTCGAGCGGTCCGGCCTGGTCTGGGTGACGCTGGACAGCGCCTCGCGACTGTCGATCGAGGACTACCTGTGCCGCTACGACGAGGCGCTGGCGCACTTCGGTCTCGCCGACTGGCACTTCTTCGACGAGCGCGTGCTGCGGGGGCCGAACTGGAAGATCGCCTACGACGGCTACCTCGATTTCTATCACATCCCCATATTGCACCGCGATACCTTCGGCGCCAACACGCCTCCCCAGGCGATCTACTACCAGTGGGGGCCTCACCAGCGCGTCAGCTCGCCGGACACCATTGCCGGCATCGTCGGCGACAGGGGCGCGGAAGACTGGCCGATGGAGGCGCTGCTGGCCGGGGTCTGGACGATATTCCCCCACGTCAGCATCGCCTGCTTCGCCGGCCTCGATGCGGTTGAGGAGGAGAGTTACCAGGCCGTTATGGTGTCGCAGCTGTTCCCCGGCAGTGAGCCCGGCGAGTCCTACACGGTACAGAACTTCCTGGTGGACCGGGAGCTCTCCCCCGAGCAGCGCGAGGCGGCGACGCAGCAGTTTGAATTCCTCAAGGGTGTGGTGCGCGACGAGGACTACGCGACCGGCCTGAAGCAGCAGGATGCACTGCGCACCGGTAGTCGCGAGTTCGTGCTGTTCGGTCGCAACGAGCAGGGCGGCCAGGTGTTCCATGCCTGGGTCGACAAGATGCTGCAGGCGGAAGACGACGAGCTCCCCGCCATGTTTGTGGCGCCATGACCGCGGCAACCTACGAGTGCGAGAAGGTCGAACTGGATTTCTTTTCCAGCGCGCCGATTCGCATCGTCTCCTCGGTCGACCTGCCCTGTACGCCGGAGCGCCTGTTCCGTTGCTTTGAGGATGCCGATGCCTGGGCGCAGTGGGTCGGGGTTATCAAGCGCGTGGAGTGGACGTCACCCCCGCCGTTCAGTGTCGGCACGACGCGTTCGGTCGCGATGCCCGGCGGTATGGTCGCCTACGAGGAATTCCTGGCCTGGGATGCGCCGCGCCACATGGCTTTTCGCTTCAACCAGTTCACGCAGCAGTTTCTGAAGGCGTTCGGCGAAAACTACGAGGTCACGGATCTCGGCGACGGGCGCTGCCGCCTGGTATGGACGGTGGCGATGGACCCGGCCGGCCCACCCGGCCTGGTTGGTCCAATCCTCAAGCCGTTTCTCAAGCTCAACCTGGGTAAGATCATGAGGGACCTGAAGAAGTACATGGAGAAGCACGGTGAGTGAGAACTACGAGGACGTCACCTCGTACCACCTCGATGACGATGTTCTCGAGCAGCTGCTGGATGAACAGACAGAGCTGAACTTCATGTGGGGCACGAAGGATCACTGGCCGGTCGGCGTGTTCATGAGCTTCGTGTGGCGCGACGGCCGTTTCTGGCTTACGGCGACCACGCAGCGCAAGCGCATGCGCGCCATCGAGCGCGATCCGCGGGTGTCCGTGGCGGTATCGAGTGTCGGCACCTCGCTGGGCCGACAGAAGAGCGCCACTGCCAAGGGCCGTGTATTCATACACGACGATGACGCGACCAAGGCCTGGTTCTATCCGGCGCTGGCCAAACGTGTCATGCCCAGGATTCCCGCGGTCCAGCGCGCCTTCGTTGCGATGCTCGATTCTGAGCGCCGCGTGGTGCTGGAAGTGGTGCCGGAGAAGTGGATTACCTTTGACGTCAGCAAGATGAAGGCCGATACCGCCGCGGCCATGGCGAAGACCATGATGCCGGAGGGCGCGCTGCGCGTTGCGGAGAAATTCGGCATCGACGTGGAGGAATTCACACGGCGTGTTGCCGACATCACCGGGCGCGACAAGCCGCGCGGACTGCGCGGCGCCGGCCAGCGTATGTCGGGCGCGGTGCGTCGAATGTTCCGCTAGGCGGTCAGCAGGGACTGCCCAAATGGCGATAGCCCGGTGGCTGTGACCCTTCGCCGGCATCTGAAAAAACGATAAAAAACAATGACAAGCCTGATGCGATTGGGCTCAGTAAGCCCTCGCCTGCAAGCGATCATGCTGTGTCGGTGCCCGTGCAATCCATCGATTCTGTACTAGTCTCAGTAAGTCCGGCCCGAATCAACCCGGGGCGGCCCCCCAAACAAGAAAAGGACTACGCAAATGAACACTGCACTGAGAACGATGATTTCGATGGTGGTAGTGGTATCTGCATGGACACAAAACGCACTCGCCCAGGAAGCCGCAGCCGCACCTGCTCCGGTCGAAGCTTTCTACTGCAATTACCAGGACGGCAAGGACATTGACGACCTGATGAAGATTGCCGAGCGCTTCAGCAAGTGGGCGGACGAGAGTCATCCCGACTACTCCGCCTGGATCCTCACGCCGCAGTTCGGCCAGTTCAACGAGCTGCCCGAAGTGCTGTGGCTGGGCTCGAATACGTCCGGCGACATGATGGGTAAAGGCCTGGACGCCTATCTCGCAGAGGGCGCTGACATCCAGAAGGAGTTTGACAAGGTGGTGGACTGCTACGCTCACGCATTGGCGTCCTCCGTTCCGGTCAATGCGCCGGACGGCCCGCCGGGGAACGGTGTGGTGATGTTCAGCCAGTGCGCCATCGCCGAAGGCAGCGACTGGAGTAAAGCGGTAGCCGCGCACAAGCAGTTTTCCGACGCCATGAGGGAGATGGGCACCAAGGGCTCCAACTGGATGTTCTTCCCGATGCTTGGCGGGCCTGCTGACATGGGTCTCGACTACTGGGGCGTATCGACGTTCGCCAGCTGGACGGACTATTTCTCCGCGTATGAGATCTACGTCAATGGCGGCGGCTGGCAAAAACAGCAGGATGCGCTGGCAGGCGCGGCCAGCTGCGGTGTCGGCACCGCATCGGTGTGGAACGTCTCGCTGGTGCGCATGCGGGAAGGCTAGGGAAACAGTACGCGTTACATCCAATTGCATTGACCGTTTAACGGGCGGCCCGGGCAGGGCGTTTATCCGGGTCTCCCGTATCTCGATGACATAGGCCGGCGCAGTGACCAGGGCAGCGCGATGCGCGATTGTCCGTGGAAAAGTCGGCCCCTCGCGACCTGCGGGAGCCGCGGCTCGATTTGTACTATATTTCGAATATCGGTAAACCCGGCTGTGGTTGCGGTGTATGCACAGTCTTACTACAGAACAGTTGCTGCAAACCCGTCCGCTGACTTCCCTGACCGGCGCTTCGGTCCTTGGTGCGCTACCCGAGCAGTCGATCCGCTGGCTTCTGGATCAGGGCAGCCTCCGTGCCATGGAAGAGGGTGAAAACCTGTTCACACAGGGCCAGCCCGGTAACAGTTTTCACGTCATCATTCAGGGCAGCGTCAGCTACTACAAGTACCACGAAGGCAGGTACGCCTACATCCGGGAGTATTGCACCGGTGAACAGATCGGCTTCATGAGCCTGATCGGCCTGCATGAAAGGGTAGGGCGAGCCGAGTGTCATGAAGAAACGATTGCACTGGAGATCGACAGCGCCGTTTTCCAGGCATTCCACAGGGAGTTTCCGGTGGAGTTCGGCATCCTGATGATCAACCTGGCCCGTGAAATGGCGCGCTCCCTCAGGTCTGTAGATAACCTCCTGGTGGAAAAATCCTGAGCCTGGCGGCGGGCGCGCTCAATGCGCGCTCATGGTGACCTGACGTTCTGGAACTGGTCGTTGATGT
>JAWVYG010000431.1:0-3765 GCA_033722815.1 Halioglobus sp. | reverse complement strand
GGCAGCAATGTCATGGTGTCGCCCTACGTCGCCCACCGCCTGCCGGAGTATTTTCCCGACCCGGAAACATTCGATCCCGCCCGCCCCGAGCCCGACGATGTCTTCGCCGTCATTCCCTTCGGCGGCGGACACCGCAAGTGCGTGGGGAATGCGTTCGCCATCCTGCAGGTCAAGGCCATTTTCTGCGCGCTGCTGCAGCGTTACCGCTTCGACCTTGTCGATCCGCCCGAGAGCTATCGTGACATCATGCCCTCGCTGATCCTGCGGCCCTCCGAGCCCTGTCTGTTGCGCTACCGGCGCAGGAGCTGAGCGTGGCCGGGCGTTTCTGCATCAAGGCAGACATGCAATTGTGCCAGGGGCACGGGGAGTGCGCGGAGGAGGCACCGGAGCTGTTCGAGGTCGACTACGACACCGAGGTGTATCCGAAGGTGAAGATACTGCAGGCGCGGCCCGACCCGGCGCTGCGCGAGCGGGCCGAGGCCGCGGCGCGCTACTGTCCCAACCGTGTGCTGACTATCGAGGATATTGACTAGCGGCGGTGTTTACTCAGGCCCGCCTGTCGAACTCCAGGTGCAGCGACTTTAGCCCGCGCAGCACGATGTTCGGCCAGTAGCGCAGTTCGCTCTTGTCCTCGTCGATGCGGAAGTTGGTCAGGCGCGCAAACAGCGCGTTGAAGGCCACGTTCATTTCCTTGCGCGCCAGCATCGCTCCCGGGCAGAAGTGAATGCCCTGGCCGAAGGCGATGTGGTCGTCGGCGTTACCGCGCCGGATATCCATGTCGTTGGGATGCTCGAACAGGGCGCGGTCCCGGTTCGCCGCATGGTAGCGCAGCATCAGCAGCGAGCCTTGCGGAATCTGCACGCCATCGACCTCCGTGTCGCGCTTCACCACGCGCCACAGGCCCGCGCTGGGCGATTCCATGCGCAGTATTTCCTCCACCGCGTTGGGAATCCCGGACGGATCCTCCTGCAGGGCGCGCAGCTGCCCGGGGTTGCGAATCAGGTTGACCATGCCGCCCGTGATCGCCGAGGTCGTGGTCTCGTTGCCCGCCACCATCAACTGTTGCAGCAGGCTCTGCAGCTCTTCCATGTTCAGCGGTCGCGTCTCGCCATTGTCGGGATCCTCGATCGTCGTGGTGACCAGGTCGGTGATCATGTCGTCCCGTGGGTCCCGGCGCCGCTTTTCCACCATGTCAGCGAAATAGAACTGGAAGGCGACGATGTTCTCGGCGTCTTCCACCTGCTCCTCGGGGGATGCCATCTGGCTCAGTCGACGCGCGAAGGAGTCCGACCAGCGCTTGAAATCGCGCAGGTCGTCCCGCGGCACACCCAGTTGGTCGGCGATGACGAAAACGGGCAGGGGCGTGGTGAAATCGCGAATGAAATCGCAGCGGCCGTCGTCGATGAAACCGTCGATCAACTCGTGCACGATGGTCACCATGTAATCTTCCATCGCGTCGACCCGGGCCTGGTTGAATACCTTGTTGACCAGCGTGCGGTAGGTCTTGTGACGCGGCGGATCCGCGGTGATCATGGTATCCACCGGCTGCCACGCCCTGGCGTAGATCGCCGTGACCTCCGGCGCGGGCTCCGGCCCCTTCAGCTGTTCCGTGAAATTGTTGGAGAAGGTCGCTGTGTCCTTGAGGATCTTCTTGATATCCGCGTAGCGGGTTACCATAAAAATATCCGTGCCGGGCAGCTGGTAGACCGGTGCCTGGTCCTGCAGCATACGGTAGAAATCGTACGGGCAATTCAGGGTGTCCTCGTCGAAAAAGTCGAAGTCCGCCGGGCACTTACCCGCCCTCGCTGTCATCTGCGCATCGCTCATTCTGTCGCTTCTCCCGCTCGCCTGAAATGCCGCCGGCGTCTGCCCCGCCGCGGCCCGGAACCGGGCTCAGCGTAGCAGACGACCCCTAAAAAAATCAGCCCTGACGGTTTTTTATTCGGACGGAACTGTCCCGACACTGATAGAGATCAATTTTCTGCCGGGACTGGCCTCTTGCTGGCCACGCCGCGAAGGCCCCTGCAGGCCCGCGCTGGTATGAGCCGAAGGGCGCAGCCCTGTCGCCGGGGCAGTGTGAACTCTTTCCCAGGACGTCCCGAAGAAGGCGCGAGAAGAGGAACAGTTCCGGTTTTTGCCGGCCGTCGACCCGCGAAATGTTGGAAAAGTCAGGATATTTATTTTTCCGCACCTGCCCGGGTGGTAATTTGGTTTGCAACAACAACGACCACGGGCGAAACCGGGGCCATGAACACACAGGGGCTGATGATCTCCCTTATTCCTTCGGGCACCGCCACCTGGCAGGTGGGTGACCCGATACTGTCCGCCTGCCGGGGCGGTGCGCGGCTGTGCCCGGTTGTCGCCGAGCCCGGGGTACTCGATTCGCGACCCGGGATTCTACAGCAAGGAGTCTGGTATGGCCGTTGACGATGGGATCGCCGCGGTGAACGGCAGTATGGCGGAAATGCCCGAAGCGGGTGTACTGGATGCGGACGTGATCGCCAGGCTGCGCGCCATGCGGCGCGAGGGCAAGCCCAGCGTGCTGGGCAGGCTGATCGACGTCTACATGGACACCTCGCCGCGCCTGCTGCAGGAACTGCGCAGCGCGCTGAACGCGGAAGACGCGGCCTTGGTGGAACTCAACGCGCACAGTCTCAAGTCCAGCAGTGCAGCTCTGGGGGCCATGGAATTTTCCGGCCTTTGTCGTGAGGTGGAGGAGGGGTGTCGCGCCGGGAAAATGCACGGCCTGGACCAAACCGTGCACAACATGGAAGCGCAGTTCCCCGGGGTCTGCGCGGCATTGCAGAGGGCTCGCGAACATGAGTGATGGCCAGCCCCCGGACCGGAAGGGACCGAACCGGGTCCTGATGGTAATCGACGACGACCCCGGTATACAGCTGCTGGCGGAGGACGTGTTCTCGGAAGAGGGCTTCCGGGTAGTGACGTTCTCCTCGGGGGAGGAGGCCCTCGCAGGTGCTGCGCAGGTACTGCCCGACGTCGTGCTGCTCGACATCATGATGCCCGGCATTAATGGTATTGAAACCTGCTCCCGTCTCAAGCAGATAAAGGGATTTGAGCACATACCGGTGATCATGCTGACCGGCCGCGATGACGTCGAGGCGGTTGAGCGGGCCTATGACGCCGGCGCGTGGGACTTCACCTCCAAGCCGATCAACTGGCCGATCCTGAAACACCGCGTGGCCTACGGCGTGCGTTCGGCGGAGGCGTTTGCATCCGAGCGCAGGGCCGCGCGCCTGAGCAAGACGCTCGACAGCTCCTCCAACGAGATTTTCACCTTTGATGCACAGACATTGAAGATCCTGAGCGCCAATCCGAGTGCGCTGGATAACCTGGGTTACGCCGACCTTGTCGGCCACGACCCCTGGACGATCATCGCTGATTCGGACCAGCAGCAGCACTTCGAGCGCGCGCTGCGCGCGCTGGAGGATCACCAGCAGGTCGAACTGAGGCTGGAAATGCTGCGCGCCGACGGCTCGGTTTACCCTGCCGAGGGCATCATCATCTTCAGTGCCGACGAAGCTCCCTTCAGCTATGTCGGCATATTCCAGAACGTGTCGGAGCGCCATCGAACGGAAAAAGAACTGCACAGGCTGGCTTTCTTCGACGAGCTCACCGGTTTGCCTAACCGGCGCATGTTCAAGGAACATGTCGCCAGGGTGCTCTCAGCAGCCACGCGCCAGGACAGTAAGTGCGCGTTATGTGTACTCGATCTCGATGGTTTCAAGCAGGTAAACGACGCCCTTG
>JAWVYG010000430.1:0-3766 GCA_033722815.1 Halioglobus sp. | reverse complement strand
GGCCAGCAGCGTGCCGCCCAACGGCGGCACCTGGGCGACGTAGTCCTCTATGTCGTCCTTCGAGCGCAGCATGCGCAGCTGCCCGTCCTCGTGCTCCCAGTTTTCGTTGAAGTACACCAGCACGGTGATCACCTTGCTCTTGTGGTCCGTGTGGATGTTGCCGTCGGTGCGTTCGCAGAACTTGCGCACCGTGACGGTGCTGGGCAGTGAGGCGAGGTCCATGTCGAACTTCTCGCCGAGCACCTCGGCGAAGTCCTTGCCCTGCAGCTCGTCCATCAGGGCGCTGAATGCCGGGCCGGCGCTGAGGTTCTCCAGGGCGTGGTTCGCCGCCGTCTCGATCTGCGGGTAATCCGCGTTCACGCGCGCCAGTACCTCGTCGCTCAGGAAGCCCGGGGCGACGAGAAAATCGAAGGGGTCGCTCTGCAACTGCGACTCGCGCAGCGCATCGAGGTTTATCTGCGTCATAAGTGTATTTTAATACCCTGACAGCCTTGTTCCATAGCGTATTGGCGGCACTTGGCGTGTTAATAGTGCGCTAAATCAAGGCTGCGGCAGAAACTGAATTACGTTAGAATGCGCCGCCATTTCCACCACTTTTTACGAGGCTCCGCGCACATGGCAGACAAGGCGCGTGTCGTGTTTCGCCATTTCGTTATGCTGCTCTGTTTCTGGCTGCCGGCACAGCGGCGCAAGAAGATCGAGCGGTGGCTGCGCGGCCGCGAGGAATTCAAGAAGCTGCAGCGCTGTGACTGGGTGCTGATGAGCTGGGGTAAGTCCGGCCGCACCTGGCTGCGGGTGATGCTGTCGCGGGCCTACACCCTGAAAGCCGGTCTGCCCGCCAGCGAGCTGCTGGATTTCGACAACCTCAAGGACCGCGATCCCGCGCTGCCGGCCGTGTTCTTCACCCACAACAACTACCTGCGCGATTACACCGGCAACCAGCACTCCAAGGCGCATTTCAGGGGCAAGCGGATTGTCCTGCTGGTGCGCGACCCGCGCGATGTCGCGGTGTCGCAGTTCTTCCAGTGGCAGTTCCGCATGCGCCCCAACAAGAAGTTCATCAACGACTACCCGGCTCACGGCGCCGACATCGACGCCTGGCAGTTCGTGCTGGACAAGGACGCCGGTGTGCCGCGCATCGTCGACTATTTCAACGGCTGGGCCGAGGCAATCCCGGAGCTGAAAGACGTACTCGTCGTGCGCTACGAGGACATGCGCGCCGATCCGGGGGCAGTGCTGGCGAGGATACTCGAATTCACGGGCACGGATGTCACCGCGGAGCAGGTACAGGAAGCGGTCGACTTCGCCGCCTACGAGAACATGAAGAAGATGGAGCAGGAGAGCTTCTTCAAGGGCTCCGGCGCCCGGGTGAAGGCGGCGGACAAGAACAACCCGCAGTCGTTCAAGGTACGCAAGGCCAAGGTCGGCGGCTTCCGCGACTACTTCACCGATGAGCAGTGCGAGCAGCTCGAGGCGATGGTCGACCGGCTCGACCCCGTGTTCGGCTACGGCAAGTCCGCGTGAAACTGGTCGTCCAGAATGCCAGGCACGGCCTGCACACGGGCTGGAAGAAGCTGTCGCGCAAGATCCTGCACTGGCGCATGCGCGGGCGGCCCGTGGAAGAGGTGGTACAGGCGGAGCGCAAGCTGCGCGGCAGGGAACAGTATCGCAAGCTGCGCAGCGCCGACGTGGTCTTCGTCTCCTTCGGCAAGAGCGGACGCACGTGGCTGCGGGTTATGGTGTCGCACCTGTTTCGCGTCAAGTACGGTTTACCGGACAACGCCATACTGAGCTTCGACAACTTCCACAACCTCAACAGGGCAGTGCCGAAGACCTTCTTCACCCACGACAATTACATCAAGGACCACACCGGCGAGCCCGACAGCAAGAAGCCGTTCTACGACAAGCCGGTAGTGCTGCTGGTGCGCGACCCGAGGGATGTGGCTGTTTCGCAGTTTTTCCAGTGGAAGCACCGGCTGAAACCGAACAAGGTGGTGTTGAACAACTACCCGCCGCGCGATGTGGATATCAGCCTGTACGACTTCGTCATGAGCGAGCGTGGCGGCGGTATGGCCGAGGTCATCGACTACATGAACGTCTGGGCACGGGAGTTCGACAAGGTCGAGCGTTTCCACCTCGTGCGCTACGAGGACCTGCGCGCGCAGCCTGCGGCAGAACTGCGCCGCATGCTCGAATTCCTCGGCGTGGATGCTTCCCAGGCCGAGATCGATGCGGCGGTCGAGTATTCTTCTTTTGATAACATGAAGAAGATGGAAAGCCAGGCGCAGTTCCGTCTCTCCGGCGGGCGCATGATGCCCGGGGACAAGGACAACCCCGACAGCTACAAGGTGCGCCGTGCCAAGGTCGGCGGTTACCGCGACTACTTCAGCGACGAGGAGGTGGCCGCCATCGATCGCAAAATGGCGGACACCCTGGATGCGTTTTTCGGCTACGGCAGCGAGGACGCTACGCCGGCCTCAGCCTGAGCTCACTCCCCCCACAGCGCTGACAATACGTCGGCGGAATTCTGCAGCAGGAAATACACCGCGTCATCGTGAATGACCGAGCGGCTGCGGTACAGGTCACGCAGCGGCCACTCCTGCCCCTCGCTGCGCTGTTCCGATACGAGCGTGCCAACGCGCCGCAGCGTACCCGCGGCGGTGTCCACGGAGTACTGGTACAGCGCGGAGTCACTCCAGCCGTACCAGGTCCACGGGTCCGCCGGATTGCCGCCCGGCTGCAGGAACGCGTGCCGGCTGATCGGCACCGCGAGACGGTACCCCCCGTCGTTCTCCAGCAGCGTCAGCGCGTGGTGATCGCCCAGGGCGGGGCTGTAGCTGCCGCGCTTGCCGACGATATCGCTGCCCAGTTCCACCGGGTCGCCCAGGTTGGCCACGTCGAACAGCGCGATTTTCACGCCCTGGGTCAGGCCGGTGTCGGGCGGGACTTCCTGGCCCACGCCCAGCAGCAGGCTGGCGCCCAGCGGCTGCAGCAATGTGGAGAAACCCGGCAGTTCCAGTTCACCGGCGATACGCGGATCCTGCGGGTCAGCCAGGTCCAGCACGTACAGCGGATCGATGACCTCGAAGGTGACCAGGTAGGCCCTGTCGCCCACAAAGCGCGCCGCGTAGAGGTCCTCGCCGGGCTTGCCGATGTGTGCCGGCCGCGCGTCGTTGGGCAGGCGCGCCACCAGTTCCAGCCGCGCCGCGTCCGGGTTTTCGCGCAGCACGGTGAGGTGGTGCCGGCCGCGGATTTCCTCTTCCGGCGCGGCGGGGGCTGCGTTCTCCGCATCCGGCATCAGCGGGATGGGAAAGATGTCGTCGCCCCAGACACTGGAGACCACGCGCAGGTCGCCCTCGTGCTCCGACATCAGGAACGAGGGGCTGGCTGTGCCCAGGTAGCCGATCACCTCGCCGGAACCGCGGTACTGCGGCTGGCCGCCGTTCAGCGCGATCTTGTGGATCAGCGTGCGGTCGCCTTCGGCGCTGGTGGTCAGGTACAGGTTTTCCACCGACATGTAGTAGCCGCTGGCGTAGCCGTTGAGGCACACCGACGTCACGCTGTCCGGTGCGGCCAGGTCGATCGCCGTGATCGTGATAATGCTCCCGCTGGTGGCGAGCACTTCCGGGCCGTCGTAGTCGCCGTTGGGCACGTAGCAGTCGCTGCCCTCGACCAGCGGTTGCGGCGGCAGCCCGTCGCGGGAATATTCCGGCAGCAGGTCTGCGGCCTGCATACTGTCCAGCACGGCCTCGTTGCCGGCCCGGTC
>JAWVYG010000429.1:0-3773 GCA_033722815.1 Halioglobus sp. | reverse complement strand
TATCTCCCGGAGCACACCCTGGCGGCGAAGGCGCTCGCCCACGCGATGGGCGCGGATTACATCGAGCAGGACGTGGTGCTGACCCGCGACGCGGTGCCGATCGTGTTGCACGATATCTACCTGGACAGCACGACCGATGTGGCGGCGAAGTTCCCGGATCGCCAGCGGCAGGATGGCCACTACTACGCCATGGACTTCACCCTCGAGGAGGTGCGCAGGCTGGCCGTACACGAGCGCGTCGCCGCCAAGGGCGACAATCGCAAGGCGGTGTACCCGCAGCGTTTTCCGCCGCAGCACGCGCTGTTTTCCGTACCCACCCTGGCCGAGGAGATCGACCTCATCAGCGGGCTGGACGAAAGCCGCGGGCGCAGCACGGGCCTGTACATCGAACTTAAATCCCCCAACCGCCACCGCCAGGCGGGCCTGGACAGTCCCGGCGCCGTGCTGCAGGTACTGCGCGAGAAAGGTTACGACAAGCGCCCGGACAGCGTCATCCTGCAGTGCTTCGACGATGCCACCCTGAAGCAGCTGCGCGATACGCTCGAGTCGCCGCTGCCGCTGGTGCAGCTGATTGGCGACAACAGCTGGGGCGAGGACAGCGCGGTCGATTACGACTTCCTGCGCACAGAAGAGGGGCTGGACTACATCGCCGGCTACGCCAACGGCATCGGGCCCTGGCTGGCACACGTCTACCTGGGACGGGATGGCGACGGCAAGGCGCGCCTGCACCCGCTGCTGCAACAGGCCCGTGCCAGGGGGCTGCTGGTACACCCCTACACCTTCCGCCGGGACGAGCTGCCGCGGGGCGTCGACTCCTTCGACGAGCTGCTGGACATCGTCCTGCAAGCGCCCAGCGTGGACGGCATCTTCACCGACTGTCCCGACCTCGCAGTGCAGTACCTGGCGCGCCGCGCGCAGGGCAAGTGAAGTACGCGGGCGCACGCAAGTACCTGCTGCACAAACCCGAGGCGTTCGAGGACTTTCCGTTCGGCCCCGATGTCGCCGTCATGAAGGTCTGCGGCAGGATGTTCGCCACGCTGTCGCGCGAGAAGGGCATCGCCAACATGAACCTGAAATGCGAGCCCGCGGAGGCGCTGATCCTGCGCGACATCTTCCCCGCGGTACTGCCCGGCTACCACATGAACAAGACACATTGGAACACCGTCGTGCTGGACGGCAGTATCCCCCAGGGCGAGATCGAACGGATGATCGATAACTCCTACGCGCTGGTCGTGCGCAAACTGCCCGCGGGCCCACGGCGAGGCCTGGAGGCACGTAACGGCAGTCAGGCGCTTTATGGATAATATTCGCCAGCACGGGTTCTTTAGCCAACACTGAAGATCATTTTCGCAGCGGTGCCAAACATCGCCCTTTAGCAAGCATCTCCAGCACACTGACGCTACAGAAGAACGAGCACACCCTCCTGCGTGCGATGGGTTTCGAACTCTCGCCCCGCCTCCTTCGAAAGATGCAGGAAACGATCGAACTCCCGCCTGGTCACCAGTAACAGGCTCGCCTGCCCGGGAGCGGTCACTGCCACCAGCCGATCGAGAAAGTCCATATCAAAGTCCCTGGGCAACAGCACAGCGCGAGACAGCATGAGAAATTCCACTCGCAAGGGCTTGCTCGTAGCAACAACTGCCGGCCTGGCGATATTCCAGGTCAGCAAAGACTGCAATTCACCAAATTTCAGCATGTACGTGAAGTTCTGGTGGATTCTATCCTTCCGGTAAGGGTAAACGGGGCTCTCCTATTACTCGCGCCCGGTCTATTTCATAGGCACCCCACGGCGGAGCCAGCACCAGTGAGGTCGAGCAGGCTCCCGGATGCCCTGCGCAACCGAAGTGTCATTCGTACAACAGCCCGGTGTGATTAACAGCCTGAATGAGTTCAGTGTGCCTGCAAGCTGCGCTACAATGCCGCGCTTACCGCCATGGAGTGCAACGTGACGCCCAAGGTCATCAGACGCACGAAAATTGTCGCCACCGTGGGGCCGGCCAGCGAGTCCGACGACATGATCGCGAAGCTGATCAACGCCGGCGTCAACGTCTTCCGCCTCAATTTCAGCCACGGCTCGCCAGACCACCACGCACGCATCGCAGCGCGCATCCGCAAGCAGGCAAATATCGCCGGGGTTTATGTCGGCGTGCTGGCAGACCTGCAGGGGCCGAAAATCCGCATCAGCAGTTTTCGCGAAGGCACCGTAGAGCTGGCGGCAGGCGACCGCTTCCTCCTCGACCTCGCCATCGGCGAGGGTGAGGGAACCGTCCGCGGCGTGGGGCTGGACTACCGCGAGTTGCCCGGCAGCGTCACCCGCGGCGACACGCTGCTGCTCGATGACGGCCGCATCAGGCTGCGCGTCGACGATGCCGAGCCCACCGCCGTGGAGTGCACCGTGCTGCTGGGCGGCGAGCTGGGGTCGCGCAAGGGCATCAACAAGCTGGGCGGCGGGCTGGCCGCACCGGCGCTGACAGCGAAGGACCTGACGGATATCGACAGCCTGGCGGAGATAGCACCGGATTTCGTCGCGGTCTCCTTCGTCTCCTCGGCGGACGACATCCACCAGACCCGCGAACTGCTGCAGCACAACGACCTTGCGCCCGCCGTGATCGCCAAGATCGAGCGCGCGGAGGTGGTCAGCGACGACGACACCCTGAATGGCATCATCACCGCATCCGACGGCATCATGGTGGCGCGCGGCGACCTCGGCGTCGAAGTCGGTGACCCGCAGCTGATCGGCATCCAGAAAGAACTGATCGCGCGGGCGCGACGCATGGACCGCGTCGTTATCACCGCGACACAGATGATGGAGTCCATGATCGCCAACGCGATGCCGACACGGGCGGAGGTGTTCGACGTCGCCAATGCGGTGCTCGATGGCACGGACGCCGTCATGCTCTCCGCCGAAACAGCCGTCGGCGCCTACCCGGTGGCGGTGGTCACCGCCATGTCCGAGGCCGCCCTGGGGGCGGAGCACCAGCCCGTGGCGCGCACCTCCAAGTACCGCCTCAACACCGAGTTCTCCAGCGCCCAGGAAACCATCGCCATGTCCGCCATCTACGCCGCCAATCACTACGGCAATGTGCGCGGTATCGCCTGCCTGACGGAATCCGGGACCACGCCGCTGCTGATGTCGCGCCTCAGTTCCGGGCGGCCCATTTTCGCGCTGAGCAACCTGAGCACGACACTGCAGAAACTCTGCCTGTGCCGCGGCGTGGTGCCGCTGTTCTTCGACGCCACCGCGTTTGACCATACCGAGGTCGAGGCGCGCGCGATCGAGTTCCTGCTCGACGGCGGCTACCTCGGTAAGGGCGACTCGATAATTCTGACAAAGGGCGAGGTCATGGGTACGGCGGGCTCCACCAATATCATGAAGATCCTGCCAGTAAGCTGATCCCATGGAACCGTCCACACATGACACCACCCGCCTCGTCGGCGATATCGGGGGCACACACACGCGCCTGGCGCTTTTCGATCCCGACAGCGGCGCGCTGCGCCACCTGGAAGTCTACGACAATCGCGAACACGGCTGCCTGCAGGACATCATCGCGCGCTGGATCGAGGCATTGCCGCAGGCGGCGCCGAGCCGGTGCTGCCTGGCCATCGCCGCTCCTCCGTTCGCGGACGAGATCAGCATGATCAATATCGGCTGGTCCTTTTCGGTCTCCTCGCTGCAGCGGCACTTCGGATTTGCAGCCATGCGCTGCATCAACGACTTCGTCGGCAACGCGCACGCGCTGCCATACCTGGGCGCCGGCGACATGACCACCCTG
>JAWVYG010000428.1:0-3775 GCA_033722815.1 Halioglobus sp. | reverse complement strand
CTCCAGCGTCGCGGCATCCCCGCGCACATGGTCCGGCAGGATCAGACGGTCGTCCTCGAACACGCTGCGTATCTCCACGTCGATCCGGTCGAGCGCCTCGCGGCCGAACGGCAGTGGTACGACAAAACCCAGGGCGCTGGTGTCGACAGGCAGGTCGCCGTCCTTCGCCTCAACCAGCACGGTAATCGGCAGGTGATAGGGGTTGCGATCGGACCAGGCGCGAATCTCCTGCAGGCACAGCACGAACGTCAGGCAGGTGGTCTCGTAGTCGATCTCCTGCACGTGCAGGACCTTGTGGCCGGGTGCATCCAGTTCGGGCAAACCCGAAGCCGCGGCCTCGCCCACCAGCGGCAGCGCATTGCGATTGGCGTAGAGTCCGCCGTCGGGGTCATAAAAAATATCCAGCTCTATCTGGCGGATGCCCTGCATATCGAACTGTTCGGTCAGGGGCACGTGGGAGTACTCCAGCGTCGGCGCGATATCCGGCACGAATGCCTGCAGCAACGCGAACAGGTCGTCGCGTATCCGCATCTTGTAGCTGTTGTGGGTGCCGAGGTACTGCAGTTCGTTGATCCGCAGTGCAGCGGCCGGGTTGGGCGAGGTGTCGTCGCCGTCGCGGCTGTCGCCACAGGCGACGAGGGCCAGGGCGACCAGCAGCGCCAGTGCCGGGCGTGCGCAACGCGGGCTTCGGGTCATGGTCATTATCTCTCCCGGGCGCCGTGACTTCAGCCTGGGCGCCATCTGCAAACAACATTCTTGACGAGCCGGTGGGCGATGTAAAGCCGCGGCGGGCTACCCCGCGGGGTACGGCGAGTGTATGGTTACGGCTGGTCAACGCTGCCAGGAAACCGACGCCCCATGCCACGCGCCCTCTCGACACTGCTGCTCTGCGCAGCCGGCACACTGCTGTTGGCGCTGCCGGCCCACGCGCGGCAGGAGCAACCCTGGCTGGTGGGCCGCGGCAGCGCCGACATCACGGGCCCCGCCCTGGGCCTGCAGCTGTGGGGCTTCGGCCGCCCCGACCAGATCGGCGAGGGCATCCACATGCGCCTGCGTTCGCGGGCCTTCGTCATCGCCGAGCGCGAGCGACCGCGGCAGCGCGTCGTGCTTGTCACCGCGGACCTGGGCAGTATCGACCACCACGTCACGCTGGAGGTCGTCGAGCGCCTGCAGCAGGCCTTCGGCGACACCTACGGGCTGCACAACGTCCTGATCAGCGCCACCCACACCCACGCCGGGCCGGGTGGCCACTGGCACTCGCGCACCGACACCGGGCTGGACGGGGGCCTGTATCCCGACCACTTCGAGGCGATCGTCGCGGGCATCACCGATTCTATCGACGCCGCGCACCACGATATGCAGCCCGGCAGCATCCATATCAACCACGGCCGTGTCGCGAATGCCGGCGCCAATCGCTCCATGGTGGCCTACCTGGAGAACCCGGCGCAGGAGCGCGCGCGCTACAGCGACACGACCAACACGCGGATGACGCTGCTGAAATTCAGTACCGACGCCGGCGACATCGGCCTGCTGAACTGGTACGCGCTGCACCCGACGGCGATGAACTTCTACAACCGCCTGATCTCCGGCGACCACAAGGGCTACGCCGCGCAGCAGCTGGAGCGCGCACTGGCCGCCGAGGCAAGCGCCGGGGGCAATTTCGTTGCCGCCTTTGCCCAGGCCGACCCGGGGGATGTGACCCCCAATACCAACCTGGACAACACGGGGCCGGGCGCCACCGACGTGGAGACCACGCAGATCATGGGCGAACGCCAGCTGGCGGTGGCCAGGACGCTGCTCGAGTCGGCGCAGGAAGCCCTGCACGGCCGGATCGAGACGCGCCAGCTGTACTTCGACATGAGCGACATCGCCGTGCAGGACCGCTTCACCGGCGCGGGCGTGCAGCGCACCTGCCCCTCGGCCTACGGCTACTCCTTCGCCGGCGGATCCACCGAGGACGGCGGCGCACATTTCCTGTTCGAGGAGGGCATGACCAAGCAGAAGTGGTGGCTGGATATCCTCATCCGCCTGGTGACGGGCGCCCCGAGGTGGACCGAGGCGGTGAAGGCCTGCCAGGCGCCCAAGCCCATCCTGTTCGAAACCGGCAGCCCGCAGCCGCCGCTGCAGTCGCAGATCCACAGCATGTCGGTGGCGCGCATCGGGCAACTGGTGCTGCTCGCGGTACCTACCGAGGTGACCACCATGGCCGGGCGGCGCCTGCGTGATACCGTCAGGGAGGCACTGGGAGAAGCGGCGGCACACGTGGTACTGCAGGGCTACACCAACGGCTTCAAGGGCTACATCACGACGCCCGAGGAGTACGCCCTGCAGCAGTACGAGGGCGGCCACACGCTGCACGGACCCTGGAGCCTCGATGCCTACCGCCAGACCGCGGACGCGCTGGTGCGACACCTCATCGAGGGCGAGCCGGCAGGCGCGAGCGTGGCCTACGACGACTGGCGCGGCAAGTCGCCGGGCCTGCCGCTGCCGGGTTCGGACATCGCGGCGCGCGCCCTGGACCCGCCGGCCGGGAGCGCCCTGCCCCTGCCGCGCGATAGCTACCGCGCCGGGACCACCGCCAGCGTGGAATTCTGGTCCGAACACCCCGGCGCACACTTCGTCACCGGCAACAACTTCCTGCTGGTGGAACAGCGCGCGGGCAATACCTGGCGCGCGCTCGCCGACGACAGCGACTGGGGCACGCGCGTGCGCTGGCGCACCCGCGGGGAGCGCCACATCGCGGAGCTGTCCTGGGATATCCCCGCGACGGTGACGGCGGGCGATTACCGCCTGCGGCACCTCGGTTTCGAGGCCGACGGCACGGCTTTCAGCGGAGCTTCCGCGACATTCCGGGTCGACGCGCCATGAGTGCGGGCGCCCACCGACACGGAGCATACAACCCATGATCGAACCGTGGAGCGGGACGGCACTGAACCAGGACCCGGAATCGCCCAACGAGATACACGGCGACGAACTGGCGCAGCAGTACGGCTTCAAGGGCGGGCTGGTGCCGGGCGTGACCGTGTCGGCCTACCTGCTGCACCCCGCAGTCGTGGCGTGGGGTATGGACTTCCTCAGCCGCGGCAGCGCCCACGTCCGCGTGTCGTCGCCGCTGTACGACGGCGACCGGTTCAGCGTTGCGATCGTTTCCCGGGATGGCACGAGTTACCAGGCGCAGCTCAGCGGCAGCGACGGCAACCCCTGCGCCAGTGCGCAGGCAGCGCTGCCGCGTGACCTTCCCGAGCCCCCGCAGCGGCGTGGCGACAGGATAGCGCCGCCGGACCACGTGGGGCCGGTCGCATCGCGCGAGGTGCTCGAGCAGTTGATGCAGCGTGGCTGCGTGGCCCAGCGCTACCACTGGGGGCCGCCCCACCTCATGCGTTACTACCTGCGGGACGAGGCGCAGATGCCGCCGCTGCTCGCCGGCGAGCACGCCTACGCCAACATGAGCTTCATCCTCGGCATCTCGAACTTCATGGCAGCCTCCAACGTCACGATGAACCCCTGGGTGCACCTGGAGACACGCTCGCAGAACTTCCGGCCGCTGCCCCACGATACGCACATCGTCGCCGAGATGCGGGTAACGGATTTGTTCGAGAAGCGCGGCCACGAGTTCTTCGACGCCGAGGTGAATCTATTCGACGAGGCGGACGACAGCTGCCTGACGGCGATCGAGCTGCGCGCGATTTACCGCCTGCGCCGGGCCGGGAGCAGCGCATGATGACGCGCCGCGATACGCTGCGCGCGGGGAGCGCCCTGGCCGCGGGCGCCCTGG
>JAWVYG010000427.1:0-3791 GCA_033722815.1 Halioglobus sp. | reverse complement strand
TCCTCGAGCGCCTTTTGATCATCAGCAGTCATCGGGATAGGGTCCTCTTATCTAGGTAGGTGGGTTACCGGGAGCGTGATGTCGCGCGGCGGCGCCGCCGCCGCCGCGGCAGTGCACGGCTAGCGGTGCATGGGCATCCCGAGACCGTGGGTCGCCACCAGGCCGCGCAGGACCTCGACGACACCGCCGCCGAAGGTGTTGATGGTGGCGCGGCGGTACTCGTGCTCGAGGTTGCCGTGCAGCACGGTACCCTCACTGGTGGCACCGATCAAGGCGTGGGGCCCGACGACGTCCATCAGCAGGCGGCATATCTCGATCATGATCTCGGTCGAGTAGACCTTGATGGCGGAGGGGAACACCGGGCTCATCTCGTGCTGGTCCAGCGACCAGGACATGCGCGCGTTCATCACCCGCATGGCCTCCAGGTGGGCGTAGCACTCCGCCATGTTGCGCTGCGCCGTGGGGTCATCGATAACGCGTTGGCCGTCGGCCGCCCTGGTGTTGCGCGCCCAGTCCATGGCGTCGCGGAACAGCTTCCAGCCCTGGATCCCCCAGGCGGCCAGGCCGACGCGCTCATGGTTGAGCTGCTCGGTGATCAGCCGCCAGCCGCCGTTCTCCTCGCCGATAATCATGTCCAGGGGCACCTTGACGTTATCGTAGTAGGTGACGTTGGTGTGCACGCCGCCCACGGTGTGGATGGAACCGCGGGAAAAGCCCGGGTCATCGGTGCTGGCGACAAGGATGGAGATGCCCTTGTGCTTTTTCGCCTCGGGGTCCGTGCGCACGGCCAGGAAGATGTAGTCCGCGCCCTCGGCGCCGGAGGTGAAGACCTTGTTGCCGTTGACCACGTAGTGATCGCCGTTCTTCACGGCGGAGGTGGACAGCGACGCCAGGTCGGTGCCGGCGCCGGGCTCGGTGTAGCCGATGGCGAAATGCAGCTCGCCGGCGGCGATGCCGGGCAGGAAGCGCTGTTTCTGCTCCTCGGTGCCCTTGCTCATGATGGCGGGCCCGACCGTGTTGAGGGTGACGAAGGGGGTGGGGGCCCCCGCCAGCAGGGCTTCCTCGTAGCGGATGAGCTGTTCACTCTCCGTCAGGCCGCGGCCGCCGTACTGCTCGGGCCAGCCCACCGCCAGCATCTGGTCCTTACCCTGCTGGCGGATCAGTTCCTTGTACAGGTCGCCGCTCTCCGCGTTGCGCAGTTCCTCGCGGTACTCGGGCTTGATGAGATTGCTGAAATAGGCGCGAAATTCCTTGCGCAATTCGCGCTGGTGATCGGTGTAATCGACAAACATGTTCGGATTCCTCGTTGCTACGGTTCCAATAATATTGATTTTGAATTCAAATTCAACTATTTTGTCGCGATGTCGAAGACAGTGGGAACAGCCGGGAACGCCGCCGCGGAGCCGAAAAAGGCGAAAAAGGGCGCGCTCAGCGCCAAGGGCGAGCGTGCCCGGGCGGGCCTGAAGGCCGCCGCGCTGCGGGTGCTGGAGCGCGAGGGCTATCACCGCATGCGCATCGCCGACGTCACCCGCGAGGCGGGGGTTGCCCAGGGGCTGTTCTACCACTACTTCAAGGACCTGAAGTCCCTGACGGTGGAGGTCCTGACGGATTTCGCCAACGCCAGCAACGACCCGCTGGAGATCGAGAAAGATGTCCCGAAGGGGGACTGGTACGCCCGTATCTACGCGCACAATCTGGTGATCGTGCGCAGCTACGCCAGGCGTCCCGGCGTCATGCGCTGCATGCTGCAACTGGCCGACGAGGACGAAGACTTCTCCGGCATGCTGCGGGAAAACTACCGCAACCAGTTGATGTGGCTTGTCGACCTGATGCCCAGGTTGTTTCCCCAGGCGCGCTTCAAGAAGCACCAGGCGCTGATGGTGGTGTATTCGCTGGCGGGCATCGGGGAGGGGCTGCTGCGCGAGTACTTCATCAACGAGAGCAGGACCCTGCGCGAGGCGGACCTGTCGGTGGAGCAGTTCGCCGAACTGCTGTCGACCATGTACTACAGGGGGCTGTTCCTGCAGAACCCGGACGAGAAACAACTGAACTACACACGCAATCTCACCCGTATGGTGAGGGAACACTGAGGCACAGAACCATGGATTTCAACTTCAGCGAAGACCAGAACGCCATTCGCGACCTGGCGAGCCAGATTTTCGGCGACCGGGCCACCGACGAGTTCCTGCTGGAGTTCTCGCGCACGGACAACACCTACGACGACGCGCTGTGGCAGACCCTGGCGGAGCAGGGCCTGCTGGGCATCGCCGTACCGGAGAGCGCCGGCGGCACCGGGCTGGGTCTGGTTGAGCTGTGCCTGGTGCTCGAGGAGCAGGGCCGCCGCGTCGCCCCGGTGCCGCTGTTCGCCACCGTGGTGCTCGGCGGGCTGCCGCTGGCGGAGTACGGCAGCAGCGAGCAGCAGCAGCGTTACCTGCAGCCCATGGCGGCGGGCGAGCTGAAGCTCAGCGCGGCCATCGCCGAGGTGGGCATGAACCCCGCCATGACGTCCACGGTGCAGGCCAGCCGCGAGGGCGACAACTGGGTGCTCAGCGGCAGCCGGGCCGCGGTACCCGACGGCGCGGTGGCGGACCACATGCTGGTGCCGGCCGTTACCGGCGATGGCGAGACCACGTTCTTCATCGTCCCCACGGCTGCGCCGGAAGTCAGCGTCACGCCGGTGGAGATCGGCCTGTCCGGCGAACGCGCCGCACACCTGGTGCTGGACGGCGTGAGCGTCGCGGCCGACGCCGTGCTGGGCGAGGTGGGCCAGGGCGACGAGATCCTGGAATGGCTGCTGCAGCGGGCCAATATCGGCCACTGCGCGCTGCAGGTCGGCGTCACCGAGGAGGCCATGAAGCGCACCGCGGAGTACATCACCGAGCGCAAGCAGTTCGGTATCCCCCTGGGTTCGTTCCAGGCGCTGGCTATGCGCATGGCGGACAGCTATATCGACGTCGAGGGCATTCGCTCTACCTACTGGCTGGCCCTGTGGCGGCTCAGCCAGGGCCAGGACGCCCGCGCCGAGGTGCGGGCCGCCAAGTGGTGGGCCTGCGACGCGGCGCACCGTGTCGTCTCGACGTCGCAACACCTGCACGGCGGCATGGGTGCGGACGTGGAATATCCCATCCACCGCTTCTTCCTCATGGCCAAGCTGATCAGCTACTCACTGGGCAACGCCAGCCAGCAGCTGGAGCAGCTGGGCAGGCTGCTGGCCGAGGACGACTCACTGGGCTTCCGCGCGCTGGAGGTCTGAACCTTGTCCGCAGGTCGCATCAAGCCGCCGCTGGGCCAGGACAACGGCTGGTGGTGGGAGATGGCCGCCGAGGGCAAACTCGGCATACAGCGGTGTAGCGGCTGCGGCGAACTGCGCCACCCGCCGCGCCCGATGTGCGGTGCATGCCGCTCCCTGGAATGGGAGGCTGTCGAGTCCTGCGGTCGCGGACACATCGCCAGTTACACGGTGCTGCGCCACCCGCAGTTTCCCGGTTACGAATACCCGCTGGTGATCGTGCTGGTCGAGCTGGAGGAGGGTACGCGGCTGACCTCGCAACTGGTGGGGTGTGAACCCGAGCAGGTGGATTTCGACCTGCCGGTGCAGATGGCCATGCACGAGGACCCGGACGGCTTCCGCATGCCCGTGTTCCGCCTGGCGCAGGCGAACTGATGCCGATCTCCCTGAAAGACGAGGTGGCGATCGCCGGCATCGGCCTGACCGAGTTCAGCAAGGCGTCCGGTCAGTCCGAACTCACGCTGGCGGCGCGCTGTATCGTGGCCGCCTGCGACGATGCGGG
>JAWVYG010000426.1:0-3798 GCA_033722815.1 Halioglobus sp. | reverse complement strand
GATAATTCTGACAAAGGGCGAGGTCATGGGTACGGCGGGCTCCACCAATATCATGAAGATCCTGCCAGTAAGCTGATCCCATGGGACCGTCCACACATGACACCACCCGCCTTGTCGGCGATATTGGGGGCACACACACGCGCCTGGCGCTTTTCGATCCCGACAGCGGCGCGCTGCGCCACCTGGAAGTCTACGACAATCGCGAGCACGGCTGCCTGCAGGACATCATCGCGCACTGGATCGAGGCATTGCCGCAGGCGGCGCCGAGCCGGTGCTGCCTGGCCATCGCCGCCCCTCCGTTCGCGGACGAGATCAGCATGATCAACATAGGCTGGTCCTTTTCGGTCTCCTCGCTGCAGCGGCGCTTCGGGTTTGCAGCACTACGCTGCATCAACGACTTCGTCGGCAACGCGTACGCGTTGCCACACCTGGGCGCCGACGACATGACCACCCTGCGCCCCGGCGAGGCCGCAAAGCGGGAGAAAGTAGCCACCGTGGGCCCCGGCACCGGCCTGGGCGGCGCGACGCTGCAGTTCTGCGGGGAGCGCCCCGTGGTCAGTGCCAGCGAGCCGGGACACATGGGCCTGAGCCCCGCAACGGCGCTGGAGCTGGACCTGTTCGCCCGGCTGCTGCCGCGGCACGGGAATATCTACGCCGAATTGCTGCTGTCGGGCCCCGGCCTGCTGCGGATTTACCGCACCCTGGCCGAAATCCGCGGTGCGCCAGCCGAACTCGACAAGCCGGCCCAGGTCACGGACAGGGCCCTGTCCGGCGACTGTCAGCTGAGCCGCGGGGCCCTCGATACCTTCTGTGGCCTGCTGGGCTCGGCCTGTGGCGACTATGTACTGGCCACAGGCAGTTTCGGCGGGCTGTACCTCGCGGGCGGGATCGTCCCGCAATTTACCCGGTTCCTGGAGCAGAGCGACTTCCGGCAGCGTTTCGGCGCCAAGGGCGAGATGGCGGCCCACATGGACAAGGTACCCCTGCACGTGATTACCAGCGGCACCGCGGGGCTGCTGGGCGCCGGCTATGCCCCCCTGTGACCCCGCGCCGGCGGTCGTGACGGCCGATATTCCCGAAATTGGCCATTCAATAATCTGTCATTCCTTGACTGGAGTGCTAAACTTGTCGCGCTGGAAGGTTCCAGTGATATTTATGCGCACGGTCGAAGCTTCAGGTTATCGGTTCGTTAAACATAAATAATGACTAAAGAAACATGGCGCCCGGCGGGCGCCACAGGCAATACAGGTAAACACTATGTCTACAACAACCGGTACCGTTAAGTGGTTTAACGAAACCAAAGGCTTTGGCTTCATCGAGCGCGAGGACGGCCCCGACGTGTTCGTTCACTTCAGCGCAATTCAGGGCGATGGCTTCAAAACCCTGGCAGATGGCCAGAAGGTCGAGTTCACAGTCACGGATGGCCAGAAAGGCCCCCAGGCGGAGAACGTCGTACCCCTCTGAGATTCGGTCACAGGCCCTGGGCTGCGGCGCCAGCCGCCAGCAGGGCATGTACAAGCAAGAATCACTGCAACGCCCGCATCCTCCCGGATGCGGGCGTTTTTTTGTCCCGCAACAACACCCGTACGCCCCGGGCCAATCCCGGCACCGGAAAGCGGCCAAAAAAAAGGGCGCTCGAGAGCGCCCCCTGTGCATCGCAGCGAAGAACGGAGTCTCTACCCCTCCTGCAGCTGCCGCTGTCGCTCCAGCTCTGAATCCATGTACTTGATCCACTGGGATGCGTACTTGGCCGAGCGCTCGTCCTTGCCGGCCCGCTGGAAGGCCTTGCGCGCATTGTCGTACTGCTTCAGGTTGAAATAGGCCATACCCAGCACCAACTGTGCCGTGTCCGGGCGCTTGACACCGCCGCGCTTGAGGCCCTTGTTGAGCGCGGTGACGGCTTTCTGGTACTGGTCGCCATCCAGGTAGACGTTGCCCAGGCGCGCGTACAGCTCACCCTTGTCCGACTTGGCCGCCGCCTGCTCCATCGCCGGGATGGCCTTCTTGATCTCCTGCGCCTGGCGCCAGCTGTTGCCCGCCAGCTCCCAGTCCTTGGACTTGCCCTCGATGGCGCCGGAGCTCAGGCCCTTGTCCATCACCTTGGCGGCCTTGTAGGGCACATCGGCGTTGAGATACAGATAGGCCATGGTGGTCATCTCCGTACCCTTGTCCAGCATGTCCTGGACGTAGGCCGTCTCCATCGCCGACAGCTGCTGCCATTCCTTCTTCTGCTCGCCGTACATGTGCGATATCTGCACCCAGTACTGCTTCTTGGGGTAGTGCGTCAGCAACTCTTCCAGCACGGCTACCGTCTTGTTGGTATCGCCCTTCTCGAAATACAGGAAACGGGCCAGGTTGTACCACTGCTCCTTGGGGATCTTGCCCTTTTCCTTGAACATGTTGATGGCCCGCTCCACGTTGGACAGGGCCTTGTCGTAATCCTTCACCTGGTAGTAACCCTGGGCCAGCAACACGTAGGCGCCAGCGTTGGGGGTGTCGGTCATCTTGAACCACTGTAGCAGGGCGTCGATGCCGCGCTGCCACTGCTCCTGCACAAAGTACAGCTGGGCGACGGTAAAGCGCGTATTGATCTCCATCGCCAGCGGGATGTCGGGCTGCTTGATCACGTTCTCGTAGGCGCGCAACGCCCCGGGGTAGTCTTCCTTGGAGTACGCCACGAAAGCGAGCAGGTTGTAGACGTTGGCCAGCTCGTAGCTGTTCAGCGACTTCTTGCCGCCCGCGGAGATCATCTCGTTGAGGAGCTTGCTGGCAGTGCCGTAGTCCTTCGCCTCCGCCGCTGCCTGGGCTTCGGCGAGTTTTTCGTACACCTTGTTGCGCAGGGCGGGTGTACGGCGCGTCTCGCGCGTATCTTTTTTCTTCTCGCCGTCCTGTGCCTCGGCGGACGACAGCGGCGCCACGCCCATCTCGACCTGTACCTGCGTGATCGCGACCTGCAGGGCGAGCACGGGCGCCGCCAGCAGCGCAGCGCGGGTCCACGTCACCAGGTGTGGTATGAGTTTGTTCGGGTTCATAGCCGCTTACTGCTCCAACTCATAGGTAAACTTGTTCTGCACGCCCGCCACCTCGATGGCTTCGCCATCCACGACGCGCGGCTTGTACTTGAACTTTTCTGCCGCTTTCAACGACGCCTTCTCGAACACACCCGACGGCTGGCAATCGACCGCCACCGGATCGCGGATGGCACCGGAGGTGGTCACGGTGTACTCGACGATGCAGTAGCCTGTAATGCCGCGGGTCTGGGCCCGCCGCGGGTAGATCGGGGCCACCTTCACAATCGGCAGGTATTCGCCGTCACCGGTCGACATACCGCTGGTCGAGATGTTGATGTCCACCCGGGCCGTGGGCGCCGTGTTCTCTACTTCGACATCAACATCGAGATTGAGTTGCACCATTTCGATTTCGGGCGGCGGTTCCTCCGGGTCCTCGACCTTGTCTGGCTTCGGCGTGGTCGTCTCGAGCGTGATTTCCTCGTCCGGCTGCACGAGGTCTGCGATCTTGCGCGCCAGCACTTCGGGATTCTCGTAATCCCGATCGATTAGGCTGTGCATGATCATGAACAGTCCGAGCACGACCGGGATGGACAGCACTATCGAGACAACCATTCTCAATGGACTATTCCCCATACCGCTTACCCCGCATCATCGGTGGAGGCGCACAGGGGCGCATCCATGAGCGGTTTGATCACGCCCAGCAATTCACTGATTACCGAGGTCGGCGCTTCCTCGTCCGCCTGTATCACGAAGTTTGCCTTAGGCGCTTCCTTCTTTGCCGCCTCGG
>JAWVYG010000425.1:0-3804 GCA_033722815.1 Halioglobus sp. | reverse complement strand
GCTCCTTGCGCAGCACCGCGTTGTACACGCGGCCGGTAGTGAAGTTGTTGGTCTTCTTCATGGTGGTGGTGGTGAAGCGCTCGTAGTGCCCCAGGTCGAGGTCGGTTTCCGCGCCGTCCTCCGTAACGAACACCTCGCCGTGCTGGAACGGGCTCATCGTGCCCGGGTCGACATTGATGTAGGGGTCGAGCTTGAGGAGGGTGACGCGGATACCGCGGGCTTCCAGCAGCGCCGCGAGGGATGCCGCCGCGATGCCTTTGCCCAGAGAGGACACCACACCACCTGTGACGAAGACGTAACGCGTCATGCAAAGCCTTTATTGTTTATGTCGCCGGGGCGAACAGGCACGCTGCCGAGCCGGCAGGAAGCCTGTCAAACCACCTGCCGGAGAAGCCCGAGAAAGAGCCAGAAAAACCGGCGCACGTCCCGCAAAAAGATGGGAACTCAGGTTATCAGAAAGGCGGGCCCAGCTCAATCCGGGAGACGCGCCTGTGTGCCCGGCGCCGGCTCCCAGCGCAGGGTCCAGAGACCGTCACGCGGGCTGCCGGCGGTCTGCAGCCGGCTCGATTCGCACAGCGCCAGGTGCGCTACCGCCAGCAGTTCCCCGTCCAGGTAGAGCAGCGGTACGCGGTCGCGCCACCAGGGCGGCACGGCGCATTCCTGCAGCAGTTTCTTCAGGCTGGTGCTGCCGCCGCGGCCCGCGGGCCGGCAGGCCTGGCCGTCGCTCCTGAAACGCAGCGCGAGGCGCTCGCCCGCGCCCAGCGAGATGCCCCGGGTCGATGCCGGGACCAGGCTCACCCCGCCCACGCCGGGGATGCTCAGCGCCTGCCCGGGGGCAATCCCCACCTCTGCGGGGGGCTCGGCGCCGTCCCGGGCGGGGTGCAGGTAGACGCCCTCGCGGAAGCGGCACAGGGTGTAGTCACCGACCTGCAGCCGCGGCGCCGCGCCATCCCGCGCGCCGCGCAACTGCCGCACGAACTCCAGCAGGGTCGACTGGGCAGGGGGGCGCAGCCCACGCTCGCGCAGCCACTGGCGCAGGTGCGTGCAGGCATCGGCGGAATTCCCTGCGCAAAGGCCGGCCAGAGCGAGGCCCGGGTCGCCGGTGATGGCGTAGATGGTTGTGCCCTGCCCGGCCTGCCGCTGCAGCCTCTGCGCGGCATCCGCCAGGTGGGCACTGGCCCGCGACACCGTTGTGCGGTAGGCCGGCCAGCGCTGTTGCAGCAGGGGCAGCACCTCGCGGCGCAGGAAGTTGCGGTCGATACCGGGATCGGCGTTGGTCGGATCCTCGACGAATTCCAGTCCACGCCGCGCGGCGAAGGCCTCGATGGCGGCGCGCGGCACCCCCAGCAACGGGCGCGCCAGGCGGCCCCGGCCCAGTTCGCGCCCCGCGGGCATGGCGGCCAGGCCCTCCACGCCGGCGCCGCGCATAAGCCGCAGGAAGAAGGTTTCCACCTGGTCGTCCAGGTGGTGGGCGAGGAACAGCACATCGCCCGGCTCCAGCACGCGCTCGAAGGCCGCGTAACGCGCCTGGCGCGCCCCCGCCTCACCGGATTCGCGGACCTCGACCGCCAGGCAGGTCAGCGGCACCGCGAGTCGCCCGCAGCAGTCCTCGCAGTGCGCCTGCCACCGATCGGCAGCGGACTGCAGGCGGTGGTTGACGTGGATCGCGGCCAGCGGTGGAGCGCCGGGGTGCCGCGCTCGCCAGTCAGCCAACAGCTGCAGCAGCACGGTGGAATCCACGCCGCCACTGAAACCGACGTACCAGCGCGCCGCACCGGTCAGGGTACGCAGGGTGTCGTCGAGCAGGGAGTCGTCGAGCATGGCCGCCGCACTCTGGCCGTTAATGGTCCGGTGTGTGGTTCAACGCGCCAGGTGGCACGGCGCCGCCGCAGGGCCGGCCGCTAGTTACCGTAGGACATCAGCCGCTGGTAGCGCTTGCTGAGCAGGTCTTCCAGGGGCAACTGGGACAGCGCATCCAGCTGCGTTATCACGTGCTCGCGGATGCGCTGGGCCATCAGGTCGACGTCGCGGTGCGCGCCACCCAGCGGCTCCTCGATGGTCGCGTCGACGATACCCAGCTCCTGCAGCACCGAGGAGGTCACACCCATGGCCTCGGCGGCATCCGGGGCGTGATCCGACGTCTTCCAGATGATATTGGCGCAGCCCTCGGGAGAGATCACGAAGTAGGTGGCGTACTGCAGCATGGCAAGGTGGTCGCCGACACCGATCCCCAGGGCGCCCCCGGAGCTGCCCTCACCAATGACCACGCAGATGATCGGCGTGGCCAGCCGCGACATCACGGCCAGGTTCTGGGCGATGGATTCACTGATGCCGCGCTCCTCGGAATCGATACCGGGATAGGCCCCCGGGGTATCGATCAGGGTGATGACAGGCATCTTGAAGCGCTCGGCCATCTCCATCAGGCGCAGTGCCTTGCGGTAACCCTCGGGCTTGGGCATGCCGAAGTTGCGCATGACCTTGTCCTTCACCGCCCTGCCCTTCTCCTGGCCGATGACCATCACCGGGCGCCCGTCCAGCCGCGCCACGCCGCCCACGATGGCATTGTCGTCGCCGAAGTGGCGGTCGCCGTGCAGCTCATCGAACTCGCTGAACACCCGGGGGATGTAGTCCAGGCTGTAGGGGCGCTGGGGGTGCCGCGCAACCCTGACGATGTCCCAGGGGCTCAGGTTGGCGTAGATTTTCTCGGTGAGCCTGGTGCTCTTCTCACGCAGGGTCTCGATTTCCTCGCTGATGTTGATCTCGGCGTCGGAGCCCACCAGCTGCAGCTCTTCGATCTTGACCTCGAGCTCGGCGATGGGCTGTTCGAAATCCAGGAAGTTGGGGTTCATACGGGGCGAATCCTGCGTGCTGGGCGTGGGGCGTAGTATACCGAAAAATGGCCGCGGGATTTAAGCGCCGCCGCCGGCCCGGTACAGGCGGACATCGCGAAACTCGGCGGATTCGTCCAGGTCGGGCAAGGTGCAGCTGGCCTGGCGACCCACCTGTCGGTAGGGCGGGAAGTGGAAGTCTTTCACCCGGGAGTCGGCGATCAGCACCTCGCCGGCGCGCTCGGCGAAACGCGCCAGCCAGGGAAAGTTGCCGCGGTCGTAGAGCACATCCGCCACCAGGATGCTGTCCAGCGACCCCGCCACCGCGTGGTAGTCGCCACTGAGGGTGAGTTCGACGCCGTTGTGGCGGGCGTTGACCGCTGTCGCACTTAGAGCGAGTGGATCGATATCACAGGCGATGACCTCGGCTGCCCCGGCCAGTTTCGCCGCGATGGCCACTACCCCCGAACCGCAACCGAAATCCAGCACGCGCCTGCCCGCCACCCGTTCGGGCTCCGCCAGCAGCAACTGCGCCAGCACCTGCCCGGACGCCCAGCAGAATACCCAGTACAGCGGGTTGTCCATGACTCGCCGCACCTGCTCGGGTTGCAGGCTGCCCTGCGGGTAATCGGTGTTGAGCAACATCAGCTCTATCGCGGGGCTGCCGGGCAGCCGCTGGGGCTCGAGCCGCGCGCCCGGAATGATTCCCGCCAGGTGTTGCTGTAAGCTGTCCATCTGCGACACTAACTACCCTGACCCTTTGCAAAGCATACACGCGGCAGCGCCGACACTGCGCTGCCGGCGACACACTACCGACAGGATGCAGCAACCGCCACCCTACCTCGTACCCCACAGCACCGAGCAGATCGAATTGCTCTACGCGGACGAGGACCTGCTGCTGGTACGCAAGCCGCACCTGCTTTTGACCATCCCCGGGCGCCACCCCCTGAACAGGGACAGCCTGATCACCCGGCTG
>JAWVYG010000424.1:0-3831 GCA_033722815.1 Halioglobus sp. | reverse complement strand
GGGCCGCTGGCGGCCACCTACAGCGCCCTGCAACTGCTGCGGGGCGACGAAGCGGGCAAAGTCATGGCCGGCAACTGCGTGGTATCGCTCGTGCCGCCGGGGTCGACGCTGCTGCCCTACGGACCGGACGCCGACCTGTTTCTCGTCTGCAGCGCCGACAGCATTTGTCGCGCCACAGCCGCGGGGACGATAGCCGGGGTCCCTACCCTGGGCGGCGAATTGTGGGGGCGTGCCGACATGGTGCCCGGTGAGACCTTCGCCGACTGCGCCGATGCGCTGCTGCTGGGCAATATCGCCAATGCCGCCTACCTTGCGGCTGCCGCGCGGCGCCTCCTGGATACTACCTGCGAGCACGCCGCAACCCGCAGGCAGTTCGGGCGAACCCTCGGGGAATTCCAGGCGATAAGCCATCCGCTGGCGGACTGTGCGATCGGGCTCAGCGCGGCGCAGACGCTGGCGCGGGCCGCTGCCTGCCACTTCGACGACGCGGATGACAGCCGCGCGCGACAGCTGGCAGCCGCGGCCGCCATGAGCGCCCGCCGCCACGCGCTGCAGACCGCCTACACCTGCCACCAGGCATTCGGGGCCGTCGGCGTGACCCTGGAGGGTCCGGTGTTCCGGCTTTCGCGCCGTATTCGGCAGGTTGCGAGCCAGCTCGTATACGGTGTACGTGAAGAGACATACGTATTGGCCGATGCCGACCCGGGAGCGGGCAACAATGGTTAGAATCGCCGTCACCACGCCCATGCGCTGCCGCGTCGCCCATGGCACCGCGAACACCACCATCCACGGGGTTGAGCGCGGCAATTCGCCGCCATCGGACTATAGAGACCTACCGGAGAGCCGCCGGTCTCAGCAGAAATCGCAGTTGTTCCGCCCTGACCTCCAGGAGGGACCGCGGGCGTTCGCGGAAAAACGCGAGCCGCGCCGGGCCCCTGACCCGGATGCGAGGACCTAGATGAATTTCACTTTCAGCCAGGAGGAACTCGCTTTTCGCGACGAGGTGCGCGAATTCCTCAGCGACTACCGCGACCTCGACGGCTTCTACTGCCAGGGTCACCGCTGGCCCGGGGTGCGCGCCATGTTCAGCGCCATGGCACAGAAGAACTGGTTGGCGCTGAGCTGGCCCAGCGCATTCGGCGGTCTCGGCAAGGGACCCGTGCACGAATACATACTGTGGGACGAGGTGGCCTACTGTGGCGCCGCGCGCAACCCGCTGGCCGCCGGCATCGTCGCCAAGTCGATCATTCGCTACGGCACTGCCGCGCAGCAGGAAACCTGGCTGCCGCGGATCCGCAGCGGCGATATTCACTTCAGCCTGTGCTACTCCGAGCCAGAGGCCGGCTCCGATCTCGCCGGCCTGCGCCTGAAGGCCCGGCTGGACGAGCAGGCGCAGACCTACCGCATCGATGGGCAGAAGTGCTGGCAGTCCTACGCCCAGGATATGGACTACCTCTGGGTGCTCGCTCGCAGCGGCAGCCAGGACAGCCGCGGCCGCGGTCTCAGCCTGTTTATCGTGGACAAACAGGCTCCGGGCATCGAGGTATCCCCCCTGCCCACGGTAGACGGCGACCAGCTGAACGAGGTGTTCTTCGATGGCACGGTGGTCCCGGCGAGCCAGCGCGTCGGGGAAGAGAACGGTGCCTGGGCTATTATTGGTGAGGCGCTGGCTGACGAGCGCCACATACAGTTTCCGCCAGGCCGGGTACGGCGCGACCACGAGGATATGCTCGCCTGGCTGACCGAACACGAATTGGTTGATGATGCGCAGGTGCGCGCGCGCATGGCCGAACTCGCCGTCCGCGTGCTGGAGACCGAGATGCTGGCATTGAAGGTACTGGAGTCCATGGTAAAGGGTAAGAACGCCACGGTGGATGCGGCGATGAACAAGATCATGCATACGGTGACCTGCCAGGAGCTGTCGCGCGCGGTACTGGACCTGGGTGGGCCGGCGGCGCTGGCCAGCGGTGGCCGGCCTGAACTGGTGTGGCGGCAGAGCCTGACGGAGACCATCGGCGGCGGCACCTCCGAAATCATGCGCAGCGTCGTGGCGCGGCAACAACTGGGACTGGGAGGCTGAAGCCATGGCATGGGATTTCTCTACAGAGCCCGACTTCCAGGAGAAACTGGACTGGATGGACGCCTTCGTGCGCGAGGAGATCGAACCCATCGGTCTGGTGTGGAACAAGGCTACTGACCCCTTCGACGTACACAATGAAAAAACCTGCGCCATCGTCAAGCCGCTGCAGGAGGAAGTGCGCAAACGCGGGCTCTGGGCCTGTCACCTGACACCGGAGCTCGGCGGACAGGGCTACGGGCAGGTCAAGCTGGCGCTGATGAACGAGATCCTTGGCCGCAGCCAGTGGGCCTCGCGGGTTTTCGGCACGCAGGCGCCGGACACCGGCAACGCGGAGATCATCGCCCACTACGGCACGCCGGAGCAGAAAGCGCGCTACCTCGAACCCCTGCTGGCGGGAGAGATGGTGTCCTGTTATTCCATGACGGAGCCGCAGGCGGGTTCCGATCCGGCGCAGTTCCGCTGCCGCGCCTGGCGCGAGGGCGACGAGTGGGTGCTGGACGGGGAAAAGTACTTCTCCTCCCATGCCGATTTCGCCGAGTTCCTGATCGTCATGGCCATTACTGACCCGGACGTACCGGTGCACAAGGGCGCAACCATGTTCCTGGTACCGCGCAGCAGCCCCGGTATAGAGATACTGCGCAATGTCGGCCTGATCGGGGAGCAGCTGGACGAGCCCGGCAGCCACGGCTGGGTGCGCTACAACAAGGTGCGCCTGCCGGCCGACGCGGTACTCGGCGAGCCGGGCAGGGCCTTCGAACTGGCGCAGAAGCGCCTGGGTGGGGGGCGCATACACCACGCCATGCGCACCGTCGCCTACTGCAGGAAGGCGCTGGACATGCTGTGTCAGCGCGCGCTCAGTCGTGAGACCCAGGGCGGCCCGCTGGCGGACAAGCAGAGCGTGCAGAACTACATCGCCGACTCCTTTATCCAGCTCGAGCAGTTCCGCCTGCTGGTGCTGTACGCCGCCTGGTGGTGCGACCAGGGCGATCCGCGCCAGTCGCGCATCTATATCTCCGCCGTCAAGGTGCAGGCCGCCGAGGTGCTGCACGACATCGTGCGACGCGCGGTGCAGGTCCACGGCGCACTGGGCTGCTCCAACGAGACCCCGCTGGCCGGCCTGTGGATGATGGTACCGATGATGGGCGTCATGGACGGACCGAGCGAGGTACACCGCGTGACGGTGGCGAAGCAGGTACTGCGAAGGCACCGGCCGTCACGGGACCCGCTGTGGCCCGACGAGTGGCTGCCGCAGAAGGTCGCCGCGGCGCGCGAGAAGTTCGCCGGGCACCTGGACGACACGGTGGGCAACCTCTGATGCGCGAGACCGCCGAGGACGCACACCAGCCGCAGATCGACGTCGACGCCCTGTCGCGCTGGATGGACGGCGAGGGCCTGCCCGGCAGCGGCGAGCCGCTCTCGGCCAGCTTCATCAGCGGCGGCGCCTCGAATGAAATCTTCGCCCTGCGGCGCGGCGATGTGCTGCTGGCACTGCGCAAGCCGCCGGCGAAGGTGCCGCCTGGCCGCAACGAGACGATGCTGCGCGAGTACCGCGTGCTCGCCGCGCTCAACGGCACGGATGTCCCCCACCCCGAGGGCATCGCGGTCTGTGAGGACACCTCTGTCCTGGGCGCCTGCTTCTACATCATGGGCCACATCGACGGCTTCACGCCGATGGGCGAACTGCCCTCCCCTTTCAGGGAGTCCGAGCAGCTGCGCAGGGCCATGGCGTTCGCACTGGTGGACGGCATCGC
>JAWVYG010000423.1:0-3833 GCA_033722815.1 Halioglobus sp. | reverse complement strand
CCGGCAGTGGCAGGGGGCCGGCACGCTGTCGATGGGCCGGACCGCGATTCCCTGCCGTTTCGACGCCGATACAATCTGGCTCGGCTTTCCCGCCATGGCGGTGCAGCCCTGTCCCGTCCCGACGTGGGCAAACGAGCTGTTGGGCACCGCGCCGAACGGCTGCGCTCTCGCCGGTGGGGATAGTGGTTACCTGGTGCTGGAAATGGCACCCGGTACGGCGCTGGAGTCGCTGCCGCGCCCCGGTGACGCGCTGGCGCAGCACACCACACGTGCGCTGGTGATAACCTGTCGCGCCAGCGGCGACGCCGCGCGCGCCAGGGAGAACATCCGCCTGCGCTACTTCGCACCGCAGTACGGCGTGGCAGAGGACGCCGCCACCGGTTCGGCGATGCGCGTGCTGGCGCCGTACTGGCAGCAGGCCGGGCTGGGCCCGACCCTCACGGCGCTGCAGAGCTCGGCGCAGGGCGGGCTGCTGCACAGCCGCGTGGCTGAAGGGACCACCTGGATCGGGGGCCGCGTGGACATGGACGGGACGACGGAACCAGCCGATGCCTGAGACACTTGAGCAACGCTACCGCGCCACGCGGGCCCAGTCGCTGGCCTTCTGTGCGCCGCTGGAGGTGGAGGACTACGGCCTGCAGGCCGAGGCCTTCACCAGCCCGCCAAAGTGGCACCTGGCACATACCACCTGGTTCTTCGAGACCTTCCTGCTGAAGCCGTGGCTCGACGGCTACGAGACGCCGGAACCGCGCTACGAGGTACTGTTCAACTCCTATTACAAAGGGATCGGCGCGCAGTTCCCGCGGCCCCGGCGCGGCCTGCTGTCGCGCCCGACCGTCGCCGAGGTCGGCGCCTACCGCGCCGGGGTGGACAGCGCCATGCTGCAGTTGCTGCAGGCGACGGAACACCCGCAGCACCAACAGGTGCTGCAGCGCACGACGCTGGGCATCGAGCACGAGCGCCAGCACCAGGAACTGTTTTTCACCGACCTCAAGTATTCGCTTGCGGCAAATCCACTGCTGCCGACCTATGCCACGCGTGCGCTGCAGCGGCAGGATGCGGTAGCGCTGGACTGGTGCGCCTTCGAGGGCGGGCTGGTGGACACCGGCTACGCGGGCGACGGCTTCTGCTTCGACAACGAGCTGCCGCGTCACCGCACCTTCGTGGAGCCTTTCGAACTGGCCAGCAGGCTGGTGACCAACGAGGAATACGCGCGCTTCGTCGACGACGGCGGTTACCAGCGCGCGGAGCTGTGGCTGTCCGACGGCTGGGACCGGGTGCAGCAGCACGGCTGGCAGGGGCCCCACTACTGGTTCGACCGCGACGGCAGCGCCATGGAGTTCACGCTGCACGGCCTGCAGCCGCGCCTGCCCGCCAGTCCCGTGTGCCACGTCAGCGGTTACGAGGCCGACGCCTTCGCGCGCTGGGCCGGGGCGCGCCTGCCCACGGAACAGGAGTGGGAGCTGGCGGCCAGTGCGGCGCCGGCGGCCAGCGGCGGCGTCGACGACGGCTGCTATCACCCCGTCGCCGCGCAGGGAGGCCTCGGCCTCGAACAGTTGTACGACGCCTGCTGGCAGTGGACGCGCAGCGCCTACACACCCTACCCCGGCTACAGTCCCTCCCCCGGGGCCATAGGCGAGTACAACGGCAAGTTCATGAGTAACCAGTGGGTGCTGCGCGGCGGCTCCTGCGTTTCCAAGGCCGCGCAACTGCGGCCCAGTTACCGCAATTTCTTCTACCCGCAGGACCGCTGGCAGTTCAGCGGTATCCGCCTGGCGCGCGGCGCCAACTGACCCGGAGAGCGTTCACCTATGCAGCAGGCAGTTGAATTGGCAGACAACGTGCATTTTCACAATGAGCATCCCTCCCCGGGCGACGTCCGGCGCGAGCTGCTCGAGGGGCTGCAGGCGCCGCGCAAGACCGTCGATCCCAAGTGGTTCTACGACGCGCGAGGCTCGGCGCTGTTCGAACAGATCACGCGCCTGCCGGAGTACTACCCGACCCGCACCGAAACGGCAATACTACGCGACAACAGGCAGGCCATCAGCCGCCGCTGCGGCAACGGCTGCGTCCTGATCGAGCCCGGCGCCGGCAGCTGCGCCAAGGTGCGCCTGCTGCTCGATACGCTGCGCCCGGCGGCCTACGTGCCGCTGGACATCTCCGAGGGCTTCCTGCGCGACGCCAGCGAACTGCTGGGACGCGAGTACCCCTGGCTCACCATCCACGCGGTGTGCGCCGACTTCAACCAGGGCTGGTTTTTCGCGCAGGAACTGCCCCCCGGCAAGCGCGTGGTGTTCTACCCGGGCTCAACCATCGGCAACCTGGAGCCGCAGGAGGCGGTGGATTTCATGCGCCGTGTGCGGGCGCTGATCGGCGCCGGCGGCGGGCTGTTGATCGGCGTCGACCTGCACAAGTCCAGCGCGCGGCTCGACGCAGCCTACAACGACGCCAGCGGCGTCACCGCGCAGTTCAACCTCAACGTCATTCACCGCATCAACGATGTACTGCAGACCGACATGGACCCCGCTGCGTTCGAGCACCGCGCGTTCTACAACCGCGAACAGCGGCGCATCGAGATGCACCTGGTCAGCGCAGGCCGGCAGTCGATTCCCTGCAACGACCAGACCATCGAGTTCGAGGCGGGCGAGTCCATCCACACCGAGAATTCCTACAAGTACACGGTGGAGACGTTCGCCGAAATGGCCGCGAGTGCGGGACTGGAACTGCGCCAGACCTGGTTCGATGAGAACAAGCTGTTCAGCGTTCACTACCTGGAAGCGGGCGACGCCTGACCCCGCGGCCTGCGTGCGGTGATCCTGCCCGGCGCAATCGCCGTAACTGTCACTGACACACTACGGGATGACGATCGTGTGGGAGTACACGGGTAAGACAAGGCCACCCTTCGCCGAGGAACCCGGGGAGGGACAGGAATCGGTGTGGGACTACCCGCGCCCTCCGATACTGGTGCCCTGCGACGCCCTGGTGGAAGTGGGTGAGCCGGGCCGGACGCTGGCGCGAACGCGGCAGGCCCTGCGCGTGCTGGAAACGGCGAGCCCGCCGACCTACTACCTGCCCCCCGACAGCGTCGACTGGCAGCGACTGGTGCGCACCGACGATGCCTCCTTCTGCGAGTGGAAGGGTACTGCGACCTATTGGGCGCTGGCGGACAATGCCGCTGCCGGGCCTGTCGCCTGGAGCTACGAAAACCCCAGCGAGCGCTTCGCCGCGATCGATGGCCACCTGTCCTGTTACCCGGCGCGCATCCCCTGCTTCGTGGACGGCGAGCGCGTGCAGCCGCAGCCCGGCGGCTTCTACGGCGGCTGGATGACCAGCACCATCGTCGGCCCGGTCAAGGGCGGCCCGGGAACCGGGCACTGGTAGGCCGCGCGCCGGGCGCGGCTGCTACGGTAATTCGAACAGTCCGAGCAGGTCGCCGGTGCACGCGCCGGGATTGACCGGGTTGCAGCGCGCGATGCCGCCGCCGGGGAGGGTTACCCGGTAGTCGGTGAAGGCCGGGTCGGGCACCGGGTAGTCCGTGCTGATGAACTGGGCACCGGTTGCCAGGGCAGTGTCGCGCCGCATCGTGTCGCCGCTGCGCGCCTCCTCGGTATCGGCGTCGGCGCGCGTGCGCACCATGTAGCCCTGCCGCACCAGTTCCGCGATGCCCTCGGGGTCGGGACGCGGGTCGTTCTTCTTCATGAAGGCGGCCTCCGGCGTGCCTGCGGGAGAATCGGTGAACAGCACGCGTCCCGTAAGGGACGGGTGCCCCTCGATATAGAGGTCGCGCTTGGCGCCGCCATTGTCCAGTGCGAACAGGATCCTGCCGCGCGCCT
>JAWVYG010000422.1:0-3834 GCA_033722815.1 Halioglobus sp. | reverse complement strand
GTGTGGAAACAGTCGCCGCCGAAGCTGTCCAGCCCCTCGATGTCGGGATAGGCCGGCTTGTGCAGGATGCCGGTCGCGGAGATGACGATGTCATAGTATTCGACCGCGCCGTCCGCGCTGGTCAGTCGCCACTGCGGCGCCTGCCAGGTGAGGTTGGTCACCAGCGTATTGAAGCGCGTTCTGTCGATCACGCCGAAGTCCCTGGCCACGTCCTCCATGTAGGCCTGGATCTCCGGGCCGTAGGGGTAGCGGTGGGTCCACTCGGCTTTCAGTGCGAAGGTGAAGCAGTACCAGCGCGAGGGGATGTCGCAGGACAGGCCCGGGTAGGTGTTTTCCCGCCAGGTGCCGCCGACGCGGTCGGCCTTCTCGAACACGGTGAGATCGGTATAGCCGGCCTTTTGCAGTTTCACCACCGCGGCGATGCCGGACATGCCGGCGCCTATAATGGCGATGCGCGGCTGCCTGCCGCTCGTCGCCCAGTGTGCCTGCTCGTCCGGGTTGTCTGCTGCTTCGCTGTCGTTCATGGTCGGCTGCGCGCTTGCCTGGTTGCGGCTTTACGTGTAGCAGGGAGGTTAACCCCAGACGCATGATCAGACCAGCCGCCGTGCGTCGTTTTGATCTGCGTCAACATTTGCCTGTGGCCGCGCCGTGCGGCCTTGAAAACACGCCGTGCACCCCCATATTTATCGCAGGACACAGACTGACCACAGCAAAGGAGGAGTCGCATGTCTTTAATACCGCGTAACAGCCTGTTCGATATTGATCGCTTTTTCGATGATTCCTGGCCTCGGCTGGCGGCTTCGGAAGCGCCCGCGTTTTTCGCGCCGCGCGTGGACATCCGCGAGACCGACGGTCACTACGAGATCACGGCGGAACTGCCGGGCGTGGACAAGAAGGACATCCACGTGCACGTCAGGGACGGCATCCTGACGCTCGAGGCGGAAACGTCATCGGAAAGCAGCGAGGAAGAGAAGGGCAAGATCATCCGCCAGGAGCGGCGCTACGGCAAGTTCATGCGCAGCTTCAACCTCGGCGGGGACGTACAGGAGTCCGACATCAAGGCGAGCTTCACGGACGGCGTGCTGACGCTGGAAGCGCCGAAGGTGATAGAACAGGAGCCCGAGCGTCGCCGCATCGAGGTATCCTGACCGGCGGCGTCCCGACGGGACGCTAACTGATCAGCATCGCCCGGATCACCTTGTGCAGCAGTTGCTTCTGCCGCGCTAGGTTGTCCGGGTCTTTTATGTCGCCCTCGGCGAGAATGCTGAAGGCCCGCTGTGACAGGAAGTAGCCGGTCGTCAGGTTGAACATGGCGATCAGGTTGATCACCAGGGCCGCCCGGTCCTGCTCCGCGCTCGTCTGTGCGCCCGGCGCACCGAGTTTCTCCAGGCTGCGCATGCCCTCGTTGAACAATTTCTCCAGCCAGTCTCCCACGAGCTGGTTGCCCAGTGAGTCGCGGTCCCCCTGCATGGCCTGCTGGAACAGCGCCGCCATCTGCGGATGCTCCGCCAGCAGGTCAGTCATGATCGATGGCAGGTCGGTGTAGTCGCGCAGCTGCGCCGCACTGCTGATATGTTCCGCCAGGGCCTCGGCCATCGGGTTCAGCGCCCGGAACAGCACCGCCTCGTACAGGCCCTGCTTGCCGGAAAAGTGGTTGTACAGCCCGGGCTCCTTGATCCCCGCGCGGTCGGCGATCTGCCGCAGGCTGGTGCCGTCGTAGCCCTGTATCGCGAACAGGTCCTCCGCGGCGTCCATGATGCGACGCGCGGTACGCTCCCCCTTGGTCTCTTTTTTCGCCTCGGGCGGGGACTTGGCCATAAGTTATCAATTGATTGCTAAAATTTGACCGGAAAATACCACGGGGGGCTCGATTTTTCGATCCCGGCGTATATACTACACAAAAAATTAATGTCCGATAATTTATGGAGGGCGCGATGCGACCGCGCATACGGGACCTGGTGAACGAGGATGCGTCGCTGGTCAGCCGCCGCTGCTGGTCCGACGACTACGTCTACCAGCTTGAAAAGAAAGGGATTTTCGGCAAGTCATGGCTGTTCCTGGGGCACGAGTCGCAGGTGCCGGAGCCGGGGGATTTCGTGCAGGCCTACATGTGCGAGACACCGGTGATCCTGTCCCGGGGAGAGGACGGCAAGCTGTACGCCAACGTCAACAGCTGCACCCACCGCGGCCTGCCGGTGTGCCGCGCCGACCACGGCAACACCAGGCGCTTCGTGTGTCCCTACCACAGCTGGTCCTACGCGGTGGACGGTTCCCTCGTCACGATTCCGCAGGAATCCGAAGTACGGAACAAGCCGGACAAGTCGCAACTGGGCCTGAAGCGCGTCCCGCGCCTCGAGAGCTGGCGCGGCATGGTGTTCGGCAGTTTCGACGAAAACATCATCAGCCTCGATGACTACCTCGGCGACATGCGCTTCTACCTGGACGCGTTCTTCGACCGCTTCGAGCATGGCATAGAGTTCGTCGGTGCGCCGCACCGCTGGCTGCTCGACGCGAACTGGAAACTGCCGGTGGAGAACCAGCTGGGCGACGTCAACCACGGCGCGTTCCTGCACGCGGCCATCATCCCGCGGGAGGCGCAGGACGTGATCGAGGACCTCGGGCACAGCGTGGTGACCGCGCCGGGTCACGGCGCGACGTTCCGCGTCATGCCCGCGGACGCGCCCTGGCAGGACGTGGCCTGGGGTATGGAGGCCATGGGCTCATTGCTCGGCGGTGAAGAGGTGCAAAAGGACCTGCAGGACGTGCAGGCGCGGGCGGCCGGGCGCATCGGCGACCTGCGCGCGCGCATGAAAGGGCTGACCTACGGCGTCTACCCCAACCTGTCATTCCTGTGGTCGAACACATCGTTCAAGGTTTCCCACCCGCGCGGGCCGGGGAAAGTCGAGTACTGGTCCTGGGCGGTGGTTCCCGCAGACGCCCCGGACAGCATCAAGAAAGTGCTGCGCACCAACTACAGTTCCTTCTTCGGGCCCGCCGGCATACTCGAGCAGGAAGACTCCGAGGTGTGGACGCAGCAGTTCCTTGGCAGCAACATCGATTTCGCCGACGATCGCCCCTACTTCTACGGCCTGGGCCTGGGTGAGGAAAAGCCCCACCCGGACATGCCCGGCCTGGTCAGCGTCACGGCCAACGAGTTCTATGCACGACACTTTTTTACCCGCTGGCGCGACGAGCTGCAGGCGGTGGAGGAGGCGCCATGAGCGAGGTGTCACTGGCCAATGGCGTGGAGCAGCAGCGTGCGCTGGAGCGCTTCTACTTTTTCGAGGCGCGCTTGCTGGACAACCGCCGGTACCAGCAGTGGCTGGCGCTGGTGACCGAGGACGTGCGCTACATCATGCCCTCGCGCGTCAATGTACAGGTCGACAACCGCGAGCGCGGCAGCGAACAGATGATCAGCGTGGAGCGTGAACTGGAAGGCCCGGAGGGCATGGACAACCCGCTGCGCGACGAGAGCTACGTACACCTGATGCTGCGCGTGGAACGCGCCTTCAAGATCAATTCCTGGTCCGAGAACCCGCCCGCGCGAACCCGGCGCATCGTCGGCAATATCGAGTTGATGCGCGCCGAGGGCGACGAGCTGGACGTGCTGAGCAACTTCCACATGTACTACGCGCGGCCCGGGAGCGGCAACTTCATCTACAGCGGCCAGCGCCGCGACCTGCTGCTGGCCGACGAGGACAGTTTCCGCATCCGGCGGCGCGAGGTGGTGCTGGACTACGCAACCATCGACAAGCCGACCCTGGGCCTGTTCTTCTGATGCGAACCCCAGTCACACCCGGCAGTCCGCACGCGCCGCCAATAGCGCGGTTCGTC
>JAWVYG010000421.1:0-3835 GCA_033722815.1 Halioglobus sp. | reverse complement strand
GTATGCCGCGCTCGCGCTCGAAGCGGTTGAAGGACTCGAAGGGGCTTGAGGTGATGACACCGCCGAAGTCCCACAGCACAGCTTCTATCATAGGCCGGTATCCGTCGCGGCGGGCAGGTGCCGCGCCATGTGCTCTACGTCGTGTGCGGGAAATACCACGACGTCGTCCCGCGTATCCAATTCCTTTAACCAGTGCCGCAATACGCTCGTGCGGGCGGTATCCTCGGGTACGATGAAGGTGCTGTACAGCCAGGGCTTGGGCAGGTCCTCGAGCAATGAGCGCCGGTCGTTGGTAATGTCACCGGAAAACAACAGGTAACGAGCGCCGATGCGCACGGCGAACAGCGTACTGCCCGGCGTGTGGCCGCCCAGGGACACGAGTACCAGGCCCGGGAAGCCCGGGATCGACATGACCTGTGCTGCGTCCAGTTCGCGGATCGGGCAGCGCGCCGCCTGCAGCGCGGCAAAACCGATGTCGGTGGTGTAATTGCGCTCACTGTACTGCAACGGCGTCTGGTAGACCCCCGCGGGCTGCGGGCGCGCGGCACAGATCTCCGGCAGGCCGTCGGTGTGGTCGCTGTGCAGGTGGGTGAAGCCGATGCCGTCTATGCGCTGCGCCCGCTCACCCAGTTGCTGCGCCAGGCTGCCAAACGCCTGCGTCGGCTGCGCGCCGAGCAACCATTCCATGGGCCGCCCGAACGCTACCGCCTCCTGCGGCGGCATGCCGGTATCGATGAGGAACATCCTGCCGTCGGCCCACTGCAGCAGTACGCCGGGGTGCCCCAGCGTTCCCAGCGGGCCACTCTGGCTGGCGGTATTGACATAGCTGATCGCGACGGGGCCATCTGTCACCGCCAGGGCGCTGCGCAGCGACGCGTAATCGGGCAGCGCCGGCGCCACCGCGCGAATCTGGCGATGCGCCGGCAGCGTGGCCAGCGCGCCCAGCAGCGGCACCAGCAGGAGCAACGCGACGACAGCGACGAGCAGGCGCTTCAACGCACCGTGCCTCCTGCGTTCGGGCAGGCCACACGGGGCCGCGTGTGCCGGTCACCTGCCCGTGCTGGACTGCTGCTGTTCTGGTTCAACGAGAGCCGCCAAGCCGGAAAAAAATCGAGTATGGCACAAAAGCCGGCACGTTGTGCAGCGGCGCCCTGACAATGGACGGGAATAGCTATTTATACGCCGGGTGACTATCGACGCCGCGCGCCGCCGGCCGATAGTTTTCGCCGCGAGAAGGTGCATAATCAACAGGCTATACTGCGGGCAGCGGGGAAACACATGGCGAGAGAGCTTCGGGCAGTAGTCATCGGCGCCGGGATGGCGGGAATCCTGGCGGGTATCAAGCTGCGCGAGAGCGGTATCGACTTCGTCATCTACGAGAAAGCCGACCGGGTCGGCGGCACCTGGCGAGAGAACACGTACCCGGGGCTGACCTGCGACGTCCCCTCCCACCACTACACGTTCACCTTTGCACGCAACCCCGACTGGACCCGACACCTGCCGCCGGGCGCGGAAATACTCGACTACTTCGAACGCACGACACAGCAGTACGGCCTGTATGACGCGATACGCTTCGGCGAGGAAATCACCCGGCTGGACTTCGCCGACGACCGCTGGCACCTGCGCACCGCGGCGGGTAACGTCGACAGCGCCGACATAGTGATCGCGGCCACCGGTGTGCTGCACCACCCCTCGGTGCCGCGGATAGAAGGCATGGACAGCTTCGAGGGGGCGCTGTTTCACAGCGCGCGCTGGGACCACGACATCGCGTTGGCCGACAAGCGCGTCGCGGTGATCGGCAACGGCTCCACCGGCGTGCAGATCATCTCGGCCCTGGCGGGGAACACGGCGCATATCAGCCACTTCGTGCGCACGCCGCAGTGGATCATGCCGGTGAAGAACGGTTACTACGACGAGTCGCAGCGCGCCGCGTTCAGGGCCAGTCCCGAGAAGCTGGAAGCGGCCATGGATACGCCGACCTACCTGGCGAACGTGGAGAGCTATACCCAGGTCATCACGGGAGTGGATTCCGACGGGGCGCGACACTGGGGCGATGCCTGCCTGCGCAACCTGGAAGAGCACGTGAGCGACCCGGTGCTGCGCGAAAAGCTGCGGCCCGATCACGCCGCACTGTGCAAGCGGCTCATTTTCTCCCCCGATTACTACGATGCGATCCAGCGTCCGGGTGCGTCGCTGGTTACCGCGGGCATAGAACGTATCGAGAGTGAGGGTATCCGTACAGTGGACGGCGTGTTGCATCCTTTCGACGTCATCGTACTGGCCACCGGCTTCAAGGCCGACCAGTTCCTGCGACCAATGCGTGTCGTCGGAGAGAACGGCGCGCAACTGGAAACGCTGTGGGCGGTAAGGCCCAAGGCCTACCTGGCGATCGGCATGCCGGGCTTTCCCAACCTGTTCATGCTCAACGGTCCCAATGGCCCGGTGGGCAACTTCTCCCTCATCGACATCGCGGAACACCAGTGGCACTACATCGAGCAGTTGATCGCGAAGCTGCGCAGTGGTGAGTGCCGCCGCATCGCGCCCACCACCGAAGCGCTGGCTGCATTCGAACGGCAGCGCATCGCGGCTGCCAGGAATACCATCTGGTATACCGGCGGTTGCCGCAGCTGGTACCTTGATGACGAGGGCATACCCGCCAGCTGGCCGTGGAGCTATACGCGATTCGTCGAGTTGATGGCAGAGCCTGACTGGCAGGCCTTCGCCACCGGCAGCTGAACGTGCCTGGCGAATACTACCTGCAGCAGTTGCGATGCCATGCGGACGCTATCGACATGGATTTCTGGCGCGCACCGGAAGGGGTGTCGGTACCGGACGATGAACTGCGCTTCCTGCTCGTGCCCGATGCGGTGGAGGCGGCCGCCGTCAGCGACGTCGCCGGCCAGGTACAGGAATACCAACAGCTTAACGACGCCACCCCGGAGCAAATCGGCTGCGCACTGATCGTCACCATGGGCGGCATGCTGCCCGGCATACTGCTGCACGACCACCTGGTGCACGGCGCGGCGCCCGGGCTGCCGCGCATCGACTTCGGCACCGTCGGCGTCTCCCTGTACCGCGAACCGGGCGTGCGCTACGACACGCCCCGGATCGCGCAAGCCATCAGCACGCCGGTCCACGGGCGCACGGTGCTACTCATCGACGACCTGCTGGACACCGGGGCCACCGTGAAATTCCTGCGCCAGCACCTGCAGGGCGCAGGCGCGCACCACACGCTGGTACTGGCGCTGTATGTCAAACCCGCGGCGAAGGCCGGCGGCGGCGCCGAGTTCTTCTTTGGCGAACTGGACCAGGACACCTGGATCATCACGCCGCGCGAGCAGGTGGAGACACTGGTCAAGCGCGTACCGGTGTGGCGGGAGCGCGGCGCCAGCGAGGCCGAGTGCCGGCATCGGCTGGTGGCAACCATCGGCTACCCGGAGGCGCTGGTCGACACCTACCTGCCGCGGGCATTCGGGCTGCCGCGTAGCGGGTAGGCGCACCGCCAGCCCGCGAACGGTGCGGCCCCGTACGACAGTCCCGTCACACCGCTGCCGTTACTGTCCTATACTCCCATTGAGCGCGGATCGAATCCGCCCTACCCCGACCCGTCACGCATGGGACAGCAGGCGATATGGAAGAACACGGCAACACATCCGGCGAAGAGCCGAACAAGGTGGGTGATGGCCAGGCACCGACCGTGATACCCATCACCGACAACACGCAGGCCTCCGACCGGCAGATGGCGCGCGGCTACCGCGCGCGCGGACAGCACCTGCACGAACTGGCGGCATTGCGGCATGATCCCGAGGCGCTGCGCCGCTCCTTCGAGTCCGGG
>JAWVYG010000420.1:0-3835 GCA_033722815.1 Halioglobus sp. | reverse complement strand
GAGGCTGATCCGGACGCTGCGGCAGCAGGGCTGCCGTTTCTTTACGGTGGGCGAGTTACTGGCGCTGCGCGACTAAAAATTTACGGGCTGGATTTTACGGGCTGGGACAGTTCCTCTTTAGCCGCTGGCTGCGCACGCCTGGCAAGCGCGGCCCTGATTCCGCGGCCCCAGGCGATGAGCGGTCCCGCCTGGGCGTCCCACAGCGTCTCGATCTTCTCGCCACTGGACAGGCCGGTAGGGGGGTACTCGTCGACCTGCGGCTTGTAGTAACTGCCGAAGGCCACGTCGAACATGGGCAGCCAGATTGCGAAATTCTTGTCCTGGTGCTGCGGCAGCCTGGAGTGGTGAATCCAGTGGAACTGCGGGTTGGAGAAAAACGGCGTCAACCGGTAGAGCCTGTCGATGCGCACGTTGGCATGAATGAAGTAGTCCCACAGGCCCAGCATCAGCATGCCGATGCCTGCCGCGAGCGTCGCCTGCGGCGTGGTGTCGAAGATCAACCCGATGGACAGGCCGCGAAACAGGCCCTGGCCCGCCGGTTCGAGGAAGTGGGAGCGGAAAATTGTGGTCGTATTCAGGTTCTCGTCGGAGTGGTGCAGCTTGTGCAGTTCCCACAGGAAGGGGAAGGTGTGCTGGGCGCGATGCCACCAGTAGTAGGAAAAATCCCCGAGGAAACAGGCGACGAGGAAGATCACCATCACCTGCAGCAGGAAGTCCAGCGAGGGAATGCCCACGCCGATGCCGTCCGACGTCAACTCCAGGCTGGGAAGCCCGACGAAACCCGACACGGCCAGCGTGAACATGGCGACGAGCGCCGCGAAAGTCGGCGCCAGGATGGCGTTGCTGAACGTGACCAGCCAGTTGAACCTGTAGTTCTCCCGCGGTACGCCCGGCCGGGCGGGCGTCAGTTTCTCCAGCAAAAGGAACAGTGGCCAGCTGAGCAACAGTGACAGGTAACCCAGGAACAGGCCCGTCGCCGCTCCGGAAAGCTGCTCCTGGAAGGTGGCCGTGAGAGCGTCCATGGCTACAGTCTAGCGCAATTTACCGTCGCAACTCACCGCGCGAGGTGTCTGTCGAAAAAGCGGGCGATGACGTCGAACACCTGGCGCGATTCCGGTACGCCGGTATCGGAGAAAAAGTAGTGGGTAAGGCCCTCGTAAACGTGCAGCTCTGATTCCGCCCCCGCGCCCACCAGCCGCTGGTGGGTGGCGATGGCTGAACTGAGCGCAAGATCGCGGGTGCTGGTAATCACCAGCGAGGGCGGGAAGCGGCCGAGCAGGTCGGGGTGATCGATGGGCGCCACGAGGGGATCGTCCCAGCTGGCGCCGTCGAAGTAGGCGATGGGTTCATCCCCGCCCAGCTGCGTCTTCAGCGTATCGGCGATCAGGGCCGCGTCACCGACCAGGAAATCCCCCGCACCGGCGCAGAAGATCCCGATGGCGCCCGGTCGCGGCAGCCCGTTGGCGTCGAACCAGGCCACGGCCTGCGCCGTCAGCAGCCCGCCGGCGGAACAGCCGAAGATGCCGATCTGCCCCGGTGCATAATCCTGCAGCAGGGCCTGGTAGACGAGGGCGACATCCTCGCTGGCAGCGGGGAACCTGTGCTCCGGGCCCTGGCGGTAATCGACGGAGATAACGCGCATGCCGGCGACACTGGCCACCGGTATCGACTCCAGCCGCCCCTCCGTCCGGGCGCCCATGGAGAAGCCGCCGCCGTGCAGGTTGATGAGAACGCGACCGCTGTTCTGCCGCGGTACGCCGCCCGCGGGTTCGAAGATTTCCGTGTACACGCCGGCAATCTCGCGCACCTGCTCGGTCACGGCGTACAGCTCGCGCGCCTCGTCGATCTTCGGCTGGTAGAAGTACTCGTCGAGAATCGCGCGTCGTTCGTCGATGTCGCCGGTGGCGAGGTCGAGCAGGTGCGGCTTGAGCCGCTCCATGAAGCGCTCCACCGCGGCGGTCGACTCGGGGCTGGCCAGTTCCGAGGGGGGCAGTTCCGTGGTGAAGTTGCGCACGATGAAGAAGGCCGCGACGACGACGCCGCCGGCGATAAAAGACAGTAGCGCCTTGATCATGTTCAGGTTAACTCCCCCGGGGATAGTGCGAAGCTGTCGCGTACTGCCGGCGTCAGCCGCCGCGCCAGACGCGCTTGTTCACCGTGCCGAACATCTCGGACAACTCCACCCGCGTCGGGTCGACGCGAATCACGCAGTACTCGGGGCTGGTGGCGCCATCCGGCCAGAACTGCGCGAGGTCGTAGTCCATGACATCCCAGATGCGCTCCTTCGTCGCGCTGTCGGTCATCACGGTGGCATTGCCGCGCACCATCAGGTGCACGAAGTCGTCGGGAGCCACCTGGAACTGGATGTCCACGGCGCCGTTGTCGCGTATCTGTTGCGCCTTGGGTGTTTCGGGGCCGGTGGCGATCCACAGTGTGTCGCCCTCCCAGGTCGGGTGTACCATGCGTACCCGCGGTGCGCCGTCCTTTACGGTGGCCAGGGCACACCAGATGGCCTTCTTGGCCGCCGCCTCCACGTCCTCGAAAAATGCCTGCTTGTCCTGTGCGCCGACGCTTGTCATACCGTGTCCCCATCGCTGTACCGTCCAGAATTCGCGGCAGGCGCCGACAGCGCACCTGCCCCCCGAGTTACCAGTGTAGTCGATCCGGGCGGGCGCGGGGGTGGACTTGCCTGCAGCCTGCACGCGCGCTAGGTTGTCGGGGTACTCGCCAGGAGCAGTCCGATGAACACGATCAGGTATCGCGATTTCCTGCCGCAGGAAACGCCGCGCAGCGGCATTTTCGGTGGGGTCGATTTTTCCGGCTTTGACAGCTGTGTCGCCGCCATGAACGACTGGCTGGCGGAGAATGCCGTCGAGGTCCTGCGCATGGAAACCGTAACCCTGCCCAATATACACAGTGTGGAGGAGCAGGGTTCCGGCGATACCGAGCTGCATGCCTCACACCATACCCTGTGGTACCAGTTCGTACGCCTGTGGTACACCGATAGTCGCGGTTGAGCCGGGCAGGAAACGCCCCGGGGGAACAGTTACGTGAGTGAGAACGAGGAGGTCCGCGAACAGCGCCGCATGGGCGGCGTGATGCAGGCCCTCGCCTGGCTCGTCTTCGTGGGCATCGGGGTCTTCTACTTCAGCGATTTGCTGGAGCGCCAGCACAATCCCAACCAGTCCGTGCAGACCCAGCGCAGTGCCGACGGTGTGCGCGAGGTCGTGCTGCAGCGCAACAAGTTCGGCCACTATGTCACCACCGGTGCGGTCAACGGGGAACCGGTGACCTTCCTGCTGGATACCGGCGCGACGGGAGTGGCCCTGCCGTCGGGGGTCGCCCGGCGCCTGGGCCTGAGTGGCGGTCGGCCGGTGGCGACACAGACCGCCAACGGGGTGGCGGCCAGTTATGCCGTGCGGCTTGGCAGGGTCAGCATCGGTGCCATCGAGCTGCGGGATGTCGCCGCCACCATCGCGCCCGGGCTGGATACCCAGGAGGTGTTGCTCGGCATGTCCTTCCTGAAGCACATCGAGTTCACCCAGCGCGGCGACACCCTGATCCTGCGACAGTAGGCTCAGGTGGGGTGCTGCGCCTGTTGCAGCGCCCGGCGCTTCAGGGCGCTGGCCGTCTTCTGCTCGCCGGTCGGTTGCCAGCCGGGCGCGAGGAACAGGTAACCGAGCACTTCGCGCAGGCTGCGCGCCGCGCGGCAGTCGCGGTACAGGGCGACGAACTCGCCGAAGTGCACGTCGAGAAAGCTGCCCGTGTCGACATCGCGCGTAATGCCGAACTGCACCGGCTCGCGGTCGTCCAGCGGTTGCAGCGTACCCATAAG
>JAWVYG010000419.1:0-3842 GCA_033722815.1 Halioglobus sp. | reverse complement strand
GGGTGAGGCCTTCAAGGAAGACGGCAACTCTTCGATGGAGCGGCTGGCGTCATGACGGCTGTGGATAACCTCGTACAACGCGAACATCGTATTCCTGGGCTGTCCACGATTCTGGCGCCCGATCGTCTGGCGAATGCGGTCCATGCGCGCCTGGGCTGCAGGGCGATAGACGATATCAGGCTTGATTACATACGCTACAAGCCCGGAATGAATTGTATTGCGCGATACGTCATGAAGGTACAGGGTGTCAGTGTGAATGCCTATGCCAAGGCACACGGCCCTGATGCGCAATGTAAACTGGAAAAAGCGGGCACTCGTGCGGCGTCCGAGTCAGTACTCGGACCCGGGCGCGTACTCATTGATAAGGAAGGCATCGTATTTTCGGTTTTCCCCAATGACGCCAAGCTGAAGGCGATGCAGCGGCTGGCTGAAGGCGCGCAACGAGAGCGACTCCTGCAGCGTGTCTTCGGAACGGACTCCCCCTGGCAAGAAGGCGAACTCGATCAGTCGCTGAACTACAAGCCTGAAAGGCGCTACGTTGCCAGGATAAAGCTTTCGAGTGGTGAACTGGCATTACTGAAGTTCCATACCCGACAGGGCTACCACAGGGCCCTGCGCAACCATGGAGCCGCGAATATTGTCGGGCATTCGTCGCGAAGAGGGGTAATCGCACACCGCTGGCTTGCGGGGGAAACGCTCAGGGATCTCGGTAACGCGGGGCGCATACTGCCGCATCACATCGCCGTCACCGCCAGTGCATTGGCGGCGTTTCATAACGGATCACCCGACGTCGGTGTGCCGTCTGACCGGGTATTACAGATAAAAGCAATCGAGGCCCTTGGCACACAGGTCGGTTTTCTGCTGCCCGGTTTGCAGTCCCGGGCGGCAGTTGTAGCGGCGAAGTTAGCGGCCTCGCTCGCAGGTCTTGAAACAGTGCACGCGCCCGTGCACGGGGATTTCTACGACAAGCAGGTCGTTATCCACGGTAGCAGCGCCGCACTGATAGATATGGACAGCGTCCGCCTGGACGATCCACTGGTTGACCTGGGTAACTATGCAGCGCATTTGGAGCGCCTTTGCGTGAGTGGTGGACAGTCCCGTGACCAGATTCGTCAGCATTTGCTGACACTGACATCAAGTTACCTGTCAGCAGGGGGCGCCGTCCGGGAATCGAGGCTGCGTCAATACATGGCGTTGGGTTTGTTCAGCCTGATACACCAACCTTTCCGGGATTTCGAAGAGCATTGGCCGGAGAAGATGGAACAGATCCTGTCAAGGGTCGAGGACCTTATTGGAGGTGAGCAAGTAATATGAAAGACACCCCTAGAATTGGCTACGTACTCAAAACCTATCCGCGTATCTCCCAGACCTTCGTCCTGACGGAGATATTGGCCCACGAAAGGGCGGGCCTGGACATGGACATATTCTCGCTGCGCAGGACAGACGACACGCGGTTTCACGCCGCACTGTCCAGGGTGAAGTCTCCGGTATTCCAGATCGCAAGAGCGAGTACGCGTGTGAACAACGTGCTCGATGAGTTGCGGGAGCATGCGAGACACCTTCCCCGCTTGTGGCAAGTGCTGGAAGAGAGCGGTGCGGAAGCCGAAGACCTGTTGCAGGCTGCGCAGATTTCCCGCGCGATACTGGACAGGGGGATAGTTCATTTGCATGCACACTTCGGTACGGTTGCAACGGCGGTTGCCCGGCTGGCTTCACAGATCACCGGCGTGAGTTACTCATTCACTGCCCATGCGAAAGACATCTATCACGAACTCGTCGTGGAGGACGATTTGCGGCAGAAAATTGCTGATGCGGCACAGGTGGTGACGGTTAGCGAATTCAATGCGACCCATCTGCGAGCGACGTTCGGCAGCGCCGCCCAGGAGGTAAAGCTGGTCTATAACGGCCTTGACCTGAATGAATTCTGCTTCGAACCCTATACGGACAGGCCGCCCGTGATCCTCGGAGTAGGCCGCCTGGTAGAAAAGAAAGGGTTCGAGGTGCTTGTGCGGGCCTGTGAGATTCTTCGCGATAGAGGCGTTCGCTACCGGTGCGAAATCGCTGGTGGCGGTGTGCTGGAACAGGAGCTGAAGTCCCAGATAGTCGGACTCGGCCTCCAGGGCCATATCGTCATGAGCGGTGCGCTTGCACAGGAGGATATCAAGGACAGGATTCGTGGGGCAGCCCTTCTGGCAGCCCCCTGTATTCATGCGCGCGACGAGGATCGCGACGGGCTGCCGACGATACTGCTGGAAGCAATGGCCCTGGGCACACCCTGCATATCGACACCGGTAACCGGCATACCGGAAGTCCTGAGACATGATGAAACCGGATTGATGGTGGCTGAGGGTGACGCCGAGGCGCTGGCGAATGCCTGCCAGCGTCTACTGGAGGACAGGCAGCTCGGATCGACGCTGGTCCACTATGCGCGGAAGCTGATAGAACAGCGTTTCGATATCGATAAAAACAGCGCGCAGCTGCGGGCAGCGTTTGGAACGGTAACGGCGCAGCAGACGTATCGCGGCAACGCGGCAAATGATTGTCTGCGTCCTTCTCTGGCTTCGGGGGTGATGGCGTGATGGAAAAACAGCGAACGGCGAAGCAGCAAAGGGTGGTGTCCGTAAACCAGGACTCCGGTATAGGGCCGGGTAGGGCCAAAGGGGCGGCAGTACATGTTGATGCGATGCGAATCGCGTTCCAGAGCCTGGGAGCGAAGTGCGTCGGGCTGGACGAGCCCGATGACGAACGGCTGGTAAGGTCATTGACGTCGCTGTTGGCAAAGGGGCCGATCGACCTGATCTATGAACGCTACGCACTGGGGAAGTCAGCCGCTGCGCAATTTGCCGCCTCGCACGGCATTCCGCTCGTGCTGGAAGTCAACGCACCGCTGGCTGAAGAGCAGCGCAAGTGGCGCGGCGGTTCTGATGAGGCGGAGGACTTACGGCAGGATGCGATCTCAATGGCCCAGGCCTGTTCCGTCATAGCGGTTTCAGGCGAGGTGGGAAACTACGCTGTCCGGCGTGGCGCCAGTGAGAGCGCCGTGGCAGTGTTTCCCAACGGAATAGATTGTAGCCAGTTCAATTTCGCGGTTCGAAATAATTCACTGCGAGGGGATCTCGTACCGCGGAACAGTTTTGTCATCGGCTTTCACGGCCGCCTTCGTCCCTGGCACGGCTTTGAGACGCTGGTGAATGTCAGCGCTGAGCTGCTCGAGCGAGGCAGGGACATTCATCTGTTGGTTGTCGGAGAGGGCGAGTTCTCGGAACTCGAAAGACTGCCGGTTGACCGCTATACGCGAGTAGGCTGGCAGCCGCATGAAGAGATACCGGGCTATGTGGGTGCCTTCGATGCATTGCCGCTGACCTATCATCCCGATATGCCATGCTATTTCTCGCCGCTGAAACTCAGGGAAGCCATGGCCTGTGGCGTCGTACCGCTGGTTCCCGCGTTGGGCGATCTTCCTTTGGCGGTTGAGCACGAGAAGACCGGCTTCGTTTACGACGCCGGTGATGAACAACAGCTCGTGGTGCAGCTCGAGTATCTTGTTACCCACGCCGAAATATGCAGCGAAGTGGGCCGCAACGCGAGCATCGACGCGTCGCGACACAGTTGGGATCGCATAGCCGCATTCGCCTTGCAGGCGGCGATGTCCAGTCAGCCAACCAGGCCGCTTTCCCGTACGGGATAGAAGGCAGATCGTTATGCGGCCTCCGACGTACGAAAACGCCTTGCAGCTCGCCGCTCCCTTGTCAGGTGGCGCGTACCACGACGCACTGCATGAACTCAGGCGCTGGCAGCTGCAAGCGGACCAGCTGAGCCGTGTCTCTGTAGATGCGCACGGC
>JAWVYG010000418.1:0-3844 GCA_033722815.1 Halioglobus sp. | reverse complement strand
TCGGCGCCGAATACGTGCTGCGCTGGCTGCCCCGGGGTACGCACCAGTGGCGCAAGTTCGTCAAGCCGTCGGAGGCGGCGACACTCCTTCGCGGTGGAGGCCTCGATGTCATCGACAGCAAGGGTGTTTCCATCAATCCCTTCAATCGCGCCTACAGCGTCACCGGGTTCACCGGGGTCAACTATATGTTGGCGGCGCGTAAAGTTGCGGTCGGTAAGTAGGGGGGGAAAGAGCGCGCCCGTAAAGGCAGCGGGCGCGCGGGGAGGGGAGCCTAGCTGTTGGGCAGGATGACCGCGTCCAGAACGTGGATCACGCCATTGGAAGCTTCGATATCGGTGGCGATCACCTGGGCATTGTCGACCTTGACCTTGCCCATCTGCGCGGCGATTTGCACCGAGTCGCCCTGCACCGTGGTGGCGCTGTCGAGCTCGACGACGTCTTCAGCGTAGACCGCGCCGGCTACCACGTGGTAGGTCAGTACCGCGACGAGCTGTTCCCGGTTCTCCGGCTTCAGCAGGTTTTCCACTGTTCCGGCCGGCAGTGCGGCAAACGCCTCGTTGGTCGGTGCGAACACGGTGTAGGGTCCTTCGCCTGCGAGCACTTCATCGAGGCCCGCCGCCTGCAGCGCGGCTACCAGCGTGCTGAAGTCCTCGTTACCGGCGGCAACTTCGACGATAGTGGGCTTCGCCTTTGCGGCTGTGTCGTGACTGTGATCGCCGCCGCAGTGTCCGGCCCAGGAGGCCGAGGCGAAGATCAGCAGGCTGGCGCCCGCAACAGTCTTTAACAGTTGTGTTACTTTCATGGTCAATCTCCTTGGAATCGTTCCAGTCTGGATGAGTCGCGCACTCTGGTTTGAGCAATGCACTAATCGGTGTACGCGCGCGATCACCCGAGCGGTGCGCAGGTGCTGCCCGTAAAGCTGCACAGAATCCGGACAGTCCGGGCATGCGCGTCGCCCGGCACGCTGGCGCCACTGCCACCTATAATCCATCCCTGCGGCTGTCTGCGTATCAATTGTGAGGGTGCGGATGCGACCAGCGGATCGTGTTGCACGCAGGGTTCGATGCAAGCGGTAGTATTTCGCGATGGGGATTCGAGGCGTCAGCGCACCCCGCACGTCGTAACGAGGCAGGTCCGGGCGACCGTGCCTGGAGGATAGATATGAAAGCCTATGTTGCCATGTGTTCCCTGTCGCTGCTGGCCGGTGCCGCGCTAGGGCACTTCAACGGTCAGTACAGCGTTGCCACGAAGTTTGCCGAGGATTGCTCCCGGCTCAGTGTCGTGGTCTTCCAGGACAGGGAAAGTGAAGCGCCGAAGCATTTCCACTGCTTCGAACTCGAGGTGCCCGGTAGTGGTGAAATCCCTGTGCGCGAGGAACCCGCACTGGTGCCGATGATCTGAAGCCGATGCTGCCGCAGCATCGGCATTTATTGTGGCCGGGTTACCAGGGAATGGTGTCGCCGCGCCAGTCGAGGAAACGCCCCGTATCGTCGGGTGTCAGGTGGGCCATGACCGCCAGCAGCGCGTCCGCGCACTCCTGCGGCGTGAGAACCCGGTTGCGATAGTGCTTGCCGATGAACGGTTGCGACAGCCGCGACTCGACGGTCCCCGGATGCAGGGCGACCACCGCCGTGTTGCGGTGCGAAACGCGCCATTCCCTCGATACGGTCCGCAGCAGCATGTTGTGGGTGGCCTTCGAGGCGCGGTAGCTGTACCAGCCCCCAAGGTCATTGTCGGCGATACTGCCAACCCTCGCGGACAACGAGGCGAGTAGCGACGGCTCGTCATGGCGCAGCAGCGGCGCAAACGCGTCTGCGACCAGTGCGACGAACAGTCCGTTGACCTGGCAGGAATACAGCAGGTTGTCCGGCTGCAGGTCGCGCAGGCGCTTCTCCGGCTGCTGCCCCTCGCGGTGTAATACCCCGACGGTGTTGATCAGCAGGTGCACGTTACCGAAGCTGGAGAGAATCTCCTGCGCCGCGGCCGTGATGCTGTGGGGCTGCGTGGCATCGACCGGTAATTGCACGATGCCCTTGCCCTCGAGCCCGGCTATGCCGGAGCGCCCCAGCAATGCCAGGCCGCGTGATCCCGGGTACTGACCGATGGCGTGTGCGAGCGCCTGGCCAATAGCCCCGTTGCCCAGTATGACGGTGTTGAACTGCTCCAGCGCGAGTGGATTGTGCATCATTGCGCCGCTCCGCGATTGCGCAACCGTTGCAGTAGTCGTCGCAACGGCCCGGGCTCGTGGCCTGGCTCGCTGCTGCGATGGCTTTCCGGTACCCCGTGCTCCGCGTACCACTGCTCCCACTCGTAGGGCGTGAGCGTCTTCGGGATGTCGGTGCCCAGCGCGCGATCCAGCGCCTTGCCGCGCAGGCTGGTGTCGCTTTGCTCGTCCTTGTCCCCGGAGGCCGCGAGGGCGTCAGTAGTTGTTCGCAACATCGTCCTGACCTGGTTTACGTTACCTATCGATACGTTGTGCCCGGCGGTGAGGTGGCTGCCCCGATGAGACGTCAATCTGGACACAAGCGGGACAAGTCGCGCCCCGGGCGCGCGCCTGTCGGGATTCGCGCGTAACCTGCACAGTGATTCCCCTGACACGGTGATGTAACGGTGAAAATCAGGATCAAGCGGCTTGCGCAGTTACCCGCGACGCCAGACGTGGTTGTGCATTCCCTGGAGCAGGCGCTCTATCAGGTGACGGTAAAGGTGGAGGGTGCCGACGCGCTGCTGGTTGATGACAGCGACAAGCCGATCCGGCTGCGCAGCCTGCAGGCGGTGCGTGAGATGCTCAGTGTATTGCCTATCGGCACGGTCACCCTGCGGCACGAGTCCCCCTACGACGAGATGATCGGCCAGCCGGTCCGGGGACAGAGCAATGCCCTGGAGGTCCCCCTGTCACTGGATGTCTACCCCGCGCCCACCATCCACTGAGGCAGCCTGCCCGCGCATCGTGGTATCGCGGCTGCAGGGACGGTCGCGCAGCGGGCGCATCAGGTGCGGTGATGTTCGACCCGGACGCCCGGCGCATGCTGCGTTACCTGCCCGGGTGCCGCGGCGGTGCAATCCAGGCGCCGCGTCTCTTCGTACACTCCAGCGAATCCACAAGGAAACGGTGAACAGGATGGAGCTGGTACGCAGTAACCTGGTCAGGAACGCGCTGGAGTCCCAGGGCATGGTGGCAATTCTCAAGAGGACTGTACCGCCGCTGGACAAGACCCTGCTGCGCGCATCCCGCGGCTGGATCAACACGGGGTTGCAGCCGGTCGTGCTGCTGGAGACCACCGGTGCAAAGACCGGTCAGGTGCGTACGATCGCCACCCTGTGCATGCCGGTGGGCCGCGACATTGTCCTGGTGGGGTCAAACTGGGGCCAGGAGCGCGATCCGGCCTGGATCCACAACCTGCGCGCCAATCCCGAGTGCCGGATCACGTTCCGCTGTTTCGTGGGCGACGTGAGCGCGCGGGAACTCAAGGGCCGGGAGCGAACGGTCATGTGGCAGCACCTGTTGCGCTTCAATCCGCAGTACGGCCGCTACCAGGAACTCACCAGCAGGCAGCTCCCGGTCATGCTGCTGACCCGCGGCGACTGAAGACTCCTTCCCTGGTGCGCCCCGCATGGTCCGCCGTGCGGTGGTGACAGGACACCTCCAGGTCGGTCACAGACTGTCATGGGACCTCTGCAACGTGTAAGTAGCAGCCTCGCGGGTAGAGGAATCTGCTGACGTTCAGGACGGGTGCTTACTTGCCAGGGGCGCGTGGCGTGCTTTGCATCCGGCGCCCGATCGGCATGCACCGCTGCCACAGTCTCTCGCGTGCCCGCTGTTTCCCTTCGTCCGTCCGAGGAC
>JAWVYG010000417.1:0-3849 GCA_033722815.1 Halioglobus sp. | reverse complement strand
TTGTTCTCGATGAGATCGACCACGCCCTTGAAGCCCTCTTCGGCACCGATGGTCATCTGCAGCGGCACGGCATTGGCGCCCAGGCGCTCCCTCAACTGCTCGACCACGCCGGTGAAATTGGCGCCCGCACGGTCCATCTTGTCGACGAACACCCTGCGCGGTACTTCGTACCCGTTGGCCTGGCGCCAGACCGTCTCCGTCTGGGGCTGCACGCCGGAAGACCCGCACAGCACCACCACGGCGCCGTCCAGCACGCGCAGGGAACGCTCTACCTCGATGGTGAAGTCGACGTGTCCGGGGGTGTCGATGATATTGATGCGGTGCTCGTCGAACTGGGCATCCATACCGCGCCAGAAACAGGTGGTGGCCGCGGAGGTAATCGTAATCCCGCGCTCCTGCTCCTGCTCCATCCAGTCCATGGTGGCGGCGCCATCGTGCACCTCGCCGATCTTGTGCGACAGGCCGGTGTAGAACAGTACCCGTTCCGTGGTCGTGGTCTTGCCTGCGTCCACGTGGGCGACAATACCGATATTGCGGTACCGGTTGATAGGAGTCTTACGTGCCACGATTCAAATCCCCGAAGTCTGGTTGTAGGGCGATAAATTAGAAACGGTAGTGCGAGAACGCGCGGTTTGCTTCTGCCATGCGGTGTACATCTTCGCGCTTCTTCACGGCGTTACCCTTGCCCTGTGATGCGTCGATGATTTCCCCGGCCAGGCGCTGGCGCATGGATTTCTCGCCGCGCGAGCGCGCAAAGTCCACCAGCCAACGCATGGACAGTGCCACGCGGCGCGCAGGGCGTACTTCAACGGGTACCTGGTAGGTGGCGCCACCGACACGGCGGGACTTTACTTCCACCATGGGGGCGATGTTCTCCAGCGCCTCGTCGAATACTTCGATGGGATCCTTGCTCAGGCGTTCCTGAACAATGTCCAGAGCACCGTAGACAATGGTCTCTGCGACAGATTTCTTACCACTCACCATGACGTGGTTCATGAACTTCGCCAATGTCACGTTGCCATACTTGGGATCTGGCAGCACTTCGCGCTTGGCGACTACTCGTCTTCTCGGCATGTTTTTGCCCTTCTATCTCTTCAGGTTAATCCAAACACCGACCTGCCACGAAGGCGGGGGAGGCAGGGGTTCGGCCTTACTCAACTCGTTTGCGTGATCGCAGACCTGGTTGCGCAGAATCGCTGGCGGGCGATTACTTGGGTCGCTTGGCACCGTACTTGGAGCGACCGTTGCGACGGTCCGATACTCCGGAGGTGTCCAAGCTGCCTCGCACGGTGTGATAACGCACACCGGGCAAGTCCTTCACACGACCGCCGCGGATCAACACGACACTGTGCTCCTGCAGGTTGTGGCCCTCCCCGCCAATGTACGAGGAGACCTCGTAGCCATTGGTGAGGCGCACACGACATACCTTACGCAGGGCAGAGTTCGGCTTCTTCGGCGTGGTCGTATAGACGCGCGTGCAGACACCGCGGCGCTGCGGACAGCTCTGCAGGGCCGGCACGTCGCTCTTCTCGACTTTGCGCTTCCTGGGCTTACGAACCAATTGATTGATCGTTGCCATTCAGTAAGAACTCCAACAAAAAAGTGTTTAATTCCAGCCAGATAGCTGGCCCCCGCCCGGGTTGTTACGCACTGGCGGTGAAAAGCGATAAAACGCAGAAAACCGCCCCCGAAAAGAGGAGGCGGCATTCTATAGACGCTGCCTGACCGAGTCAACCCGGCGGGCGGGCCGACCGATGGTACTGCCGCATATTCCCGCAGACGCGACACAATGCCCCCTCCGGGGCGTAAAAAAGGGGTGATGAGCGCGGCTCATCACCCCTTTCGGGATGTGCCCGGGGGCTACTCTTCGTCGCCGCCGACGTCCGCCCGCAGGGCCTCGGTCAGCGCAGCCTCGATTTCCTGGGCGGAAACGATGGCCTCGGACTGGCTGTCGCGGGTGCGCTTGCGCTCCGCGTGGTAGGCAAGGCCGGTACCGGCCGGTATCAGGCGTCCCACCACCACGTTCTCCTTGAGACCGCGCAGGTAGTCGCGCTTGCCGGTAACGGCCGCCTCGGTGAGTACGCGGGTAGTCTCCTGGAACGAGGCCGCCGAGATGAAACTCTCGGTTGCCAGGGAGGCCTTGGTGATGCCCAGCAGTTCGCGGTCCGCGGTGGCCGCAACCAGGCCCTCGGCTTCCAGGCGCTCGTTCTCCTCCATGAAGGTGGTGTACTCGACCTGCTCTCCCTTGATCAGCGAGGAGTCGCCGGAGGACGTGATGATCACCTTGCGCAGCATCTGGCGAACAATGACCTCGATGTGCTTGTCATTGATCTTCACACCCTGCAGGCGGTACACCTCCTGGATCTCGTTGACGATGTATTTGGCGAGTTCCTCGATGCCCTTCAGGCGCAGGATATCGTGGGGGCTGGGCGGGCCTTCCGATACCACCTCGCCTTTTTCCACGTGCTCACCTTCGAACACCGACAGGTGCCGCCACTTGGGGATCAGCGCCTCGTAGTGGTCCGAGCCGTCCGGTAACACGCTGCCGTCTGTCGGCGTAATGATCAAGCGGCGCTTGCCCTTGGTCTCCTTGCCGAAGCTCACGGTGCCCGTGATCTCCGCCAGGATCGCCGGCTCCTTCGGCTTGCGCGCCTCGAACAGGTCGGCGACCCGCGGCAGACCACCGGTGATGTCCTTGGTCTTCGAGCCTTCCTGCGGGATACGGGCGATAACGTCGCCCGCCCCGATGCTTGCGCCGTCCTCCAGGGAGACCAGGGCCAGCGACGGCAGGAAGTAGTGCGCAGGCACGTTGGTCCCCGCCAGGCACAGCTCCTTGCCCTTGTCGTCGACCAGGCTAACCGCCGGACGAATATCCTTGCCCGCAGCGGGACGCTCGGCAGGGTCCATTACCTCGATATTGGACAGGCCGGTCAGCTCGTCGGTCTGGCGCTTGATGGTAATGCCCTCTTCCATACCGCTGAATTTCGCAGTACCCGCAACCTCGGTGATGATCGGGTGCGTGTGCGGATCCCAGCTGGCAACCACCGAGCCTTTCTCCACCGGGGCGTTGTCCTTCACCTTCAGCACCGCACCGTAGGGCAACTTGTAGCGCTCGCGCTCGCGGCCCATGGTGTCCAGCACCGACAACTCGCCGGAGCGGCTGATGGCGACCAGGTAGCCGTCGCTGCGCTCGACCGTCTTCAGGTTGTGCAGGCGTACCACACCGTCGTTCATCACTTCGATGTTGTCCTGGGCCGTCGCCCGCGACGCCGCACCACCGATGTGGAAGGTACGCATGGTCAGCTGCGTGCCGGGCTCACCGATCGACTGCGCGGCAACGACGCCGACGGCCTCGCCCATGTTAATCAGGTGCCCGCGCGCGAGATCGCGGCCGTAGCAGGCGCTGCAGATCCCGTGGCGCGTTTCACAGGTAATGGGTGAACGCACCTCGATCTCGTCGATACCCATCTCCTCAAGGCGCTTGATCCACAGCTCGTCGAGCATGGTGTTTGCCGTGATGGCGATCTCGTCCTCGGTTCCGGGCTTGAGCACATCGCGTGCGACCAGGCGGCCAAGCACCCGGTCACCCAGAGATTCGATGATGTCGCCGCCATCGATCACGGGCGTCATCAGCAGGCCGGAATCGGTGCCGCAGTCCTCCTCGGTAACCACCAGGTCCTGCGCCACGTCCACGAGGCGGCGGGTCAGGTAACCGGAGTTCGCGGTCTTCAGCGCGGTATCGGCAAGGCCCTTACGCGCGCCGTGGGTGGAGATGAAGTACTGCAGTACGTTCAGGCCCTCGCGGAAGTTCGCGGTAATCGGCGTCTCGATGATGGAGCCGTCCGGCTT
>JAWVYG010000416.1:0-3858 GCA_033722815.1 Halioglobus sp. | reverse complement strand
GACTGAGCCGGCCGAGCCGGCGGATCTTGTTATTGATGTCGCCGATGGTCTGCTCGGCCTGGGCCAGCTCGGTATCTTCCAGCTGGTCCTCCGTGGTGTCGCGCAGGGTTGCCAGCACCAGAATCTGCTGCCGCTGGTCCTCCAGCAGTTGTTCGACCTCGGTGGACAGCTGGGCCGCCGCGACGGAATCCCGGTAGGCTTCCATACTCTGGTTCCGGGCATAGCTGCCCCAGAAGTGCGTGCCGACGTTGACCGCAAACAGGATCAGGATGGTGACGAGTGACAGGGTCAGTCGGCGGCGGAGGCTCATGCGCGGGTAAGCTTCTCGATCTTGATCAGCAGGCCGGGGAAGTCGACGGGCTTGGTGGCGTAGTCATTGCAGCCTGCCTCGAGGGCGTTTTCGCGGTCGGCGTCCATGGCGTGGGCGGTGAGTGCGATAATCGGTATGTCGCGCAGCTGCTGGTCTTCCTTTGCCCGCCGGCTGGCTGTCCAGCCGTCCAGCACCGGCAGGTTCATGTCCATCAGTACCACGTCGGGCTGCCTGGCACGCATGGTGTCGAGGGCCTGCTGGCCATCGACTGCCTCGAGAACCTCGAATCCCGCGCGGCTCAGGCGCCGCACCATCATCGCGCGGTTGAGCTCATTGTCCTCAACCAGCAGGATGCACTTGCCTTCGTTCACTGCCCGCTCCCGAGAATGCGGTGCACGCGCAGTGTCTCCTCGATGCCCTTGACGCGAATCTCGCGCGTATCGCCGAGGATGTAGTCGCCCTTGAGACTGTCCAGGGTATGCTCGGAAATGACAATCTCGCCGCCGCCGGTGCTGTCCTCGATGCGCGATGTGACATTCATCGGGTGGCCGACGAAGCCGTACTTGCTGCGGCGTTCCGAGCCGATATTCCCGGCAATGACATCGCCCGTGTTGATGGCTATGCCCGAGGTGATCGTCGGCAGGTCCTCCGCCCGGTTCTGCTCGTTGATCGCGTTCATCGCCTCCTGCATCGCCAGCGCGCACTGCACGGCGCGATCTGCATCGTCATCGCCGCTTACCGGCGCGCCGAAGACCGCCAGTATCGCGTCGCCGATAAACTCGTCGATCGTGCCCTGGTGCGCCATGATGATGTCCGTCATGGCGCCCAGGTAGCGGTTCAGCAGGGTGACCACCTGGGCCGGCGCCAGGTGCTCGCTCAGCGTCGTGAAGCCGCGAATATCGGACATCAGGATGCTGACGCGTCGCAGGTCGCCGCCCAGCTCCAGTCCTTCGGGTCGCTCCAGGATGTCGGTCACGATTTCGTCCGACAGGTAGCGGCCGAAGGTGGCGCGGATGAACTTCTCGTTGCGCTCCAGCTGTTGCCGATAGAGTTCCTCCCGGTCGTGCCAGCGCTTTCTCTCGATGCCCGCCTTGATGCGCGCCTGCAACAGGACCGGGTTGAACGGCTTGAACAGGTAATCGTCGGCGCCGGCCTCGATACACTCGATGATGCCGTCCATGTCCTGGCTGCCCGAGATGACGATAACCGGCGTGGCGCGCCAGTCCGGGTGCTCCTTGATGCGGCGCAGGACCTCGCGGCCGTCCATACCGGGCATGAGCAGGTCCAGCAGCACCACGTCGACGTCGCTCTGCGCCAGCGCCTTCAGCGCCTCCTCACCGCTGGCCGCGGTCACCACGAAGTGGCCCAGGCGGGACAGGTTGCGAGCTACCAGCTCGCGGTTCTCCTGCAGGTCGTCCACGGCGAGGATGAAGCCCGGCTCGGACTCGATGATCCGGTCAGGCGCGTCCGGGCCCGGTTCGGCGCCGCCCTGGGCGTCGTGGATGCAGTCCAGCACCGCGCCGAGGGTGGCATCGACCTGCGGGAACTGCTGCCCGGCGTCCTCGCGCAGCATCTCGGAGTAGCCGCGCACCGCGGCAAGCACATTCATGAGGTCGTGCGTATCCGCCGCCCTGATGGAGGCGCTGAGCATGGCTTCCAGCCGTTTGGTGGCGTTGAACAGGTGCAGGAAGTCACTCCGTGAGTCTGCGCCCAGCTCCGGCCCCAGCGCCTCGAACTGCTCTCGCAGCACGGCGGTCTCACGCAGGAGCCTGGCGCTCCAGTCGGAGCCGATGTCAGTGGAGCTGCTGGTCATGGGACGCTGTGCCGGGTGTTCCTCGTGCTGCCTGTGGCAGCGCTCGCCGCAGAGTGAGGTGCAGTGTACCAATATGCGGCCACAGGCACACTCGGCGCCGCGGCGGGGCGGGGACTCCCCCGCGGCCAAATTTACCGGCAAAGGTGCGAATTGCTGGAAGTTTGGGTTATATTAGGCGTCGACTGCCGGTCCCCGCGAGGCCGGCGGTCGGTCTGACGAGGGGACGAGTGAACTGATGTTGCAGCAAGTCGAGATTTTTCAGGGTCTGTCTCAGGAAGAACTGGATGCCCTGGCGGCCAGCAGTACGAGCCGCTCATTTCCCAAGAATACCGTTGTCATTCACGAGAACGACCCGGCGGATTCCCTGTTCGTGATCGAGAGCGGCAAGGTCAAGGTGTACTGCTCCGACAAGAACGGCAAGGAATTCATCATGAACACCCAGGGCGCCGGCGATTACTTCGGCGAGCTGGCGCTGCTCGATGACTCGACCCGGTCCGCCTCGGTGCGCACGGTGGAGAAGTCCAGCTTCTGCATCATCTACAAGGAAGATTTCAACCGCGTGCTCGACGAGCACCCCAACATCGGCCGACAGCTGGTGAAGAACCTCGCCGCCCGGGTGCGCAAACTGACCGCCGATGTGAAAAGCCTGGCCCTGCAGGATGTCTACGGCCGGGTGGCCAATGTCCTCATGGACCTGTCCGAGGAGCGCGGCGATGGCACCCTCTACATCCCCGAGAAGCTGACCCAGCAGGACATCGCTGACCGTGTCGGCGCCTCGCGGGAGATGGTGGCGCGAATCCTCAAGGATCTCACCATCGGTGAGTACATCCGCTTCGAGGGCCGCCACATCATCATCAACACGCGGCTGCCGGCCAAGTACTGAACCGCGCCCTGCGCGGCCCTGCTCAATCCTGCCCCTGGTCTTCTCCAGGCACCACCCGCGTCACCGTCAGGTCCAGCTGTCCCCGCGCGAGCCGCGCCGACACTTCGTCGCCCACCCTCACCGCCGCGGCATCGCTGACGATATTGCCGCGGTCGTCGCGCAGTACCGCGAAGCCGCGTCCCAGCACGCCCAGCGGACTCAGCGAGTCGAGCACCTGCGCCAGGGCGGCGGCCCGCTGGCGCGTGCCTGCCAGGTTCTGCTGCATGGCAGACAGGAGCCGGCGGCGCGTGTCCGCGTGGCTGCGCTGCAGCTGTTGCACCCGCATGAGCGGCGATTGCGCCCGCAGGCGGTTGCCCAGCATGGCGTGATGGTTCCTGCTCTGTAGCAGGATGCCGGCCTGCGCACGCCGCAGGCGCTGCTCGAGGTCGTCGACGCGCTGCGCCTGCTCACGCAGCAGGGAGCCCGGGTGTCGCAGGCGCCGCCGCAGGTGGCGCAGTTCCTGCCCGAGATGCCCGAGCTTCTGGTTGACCTGCTGCAGCAGCGTATAGCGCGTGCCCTCGAGCACCTGCAGCCACTCGTCCCGGTCCGGGCTGAGCAGTTCCGCCGCCGCCGAGGGTGTGGGCGCACGCCGGTCCGCGACAAAGTCCGCGATGGAGAAGTCCACCTCGTGGCCCACGGCGCTGACGATCGGCAGCTCGCTGTGCGCGATGGCCCTGGCCACCACCTCCTCGTTGAAGGCCCACAGGTCCTCCAGTGAGCCACCGCCGCGACCCACGATCAGGGCGTCCAGCGACACTGCGCCCGCGGCGACCGCGCGGTTGGCCAGCTCGATCGCCGCGGCAACCTGTTCGG
>JAWVYG010000415.1:0-3860 GCA_033722815.1 Halioglobus sp. | reverse complement strand
CTGACCGGCATCCTGGTCGACGTGCGCGCCGCCGATGGCGGGGTCGATGGCGGCAGCTGGTCCGGCCGCTGAGCGCGCTGCGCCGATTCTTCCCTGTTCCCGGCCTGCGACCTGGCGGTCGGTACGCGGCTGGATAGCGCGCAGGTCAATCCCAATATCGACACATCACGACAGTTGCGCTGCCAGGTGGACACGGGCTGTCACTGATCTATCCTGAACGTGGGGATAGTCTGTTCTCATAGTGTTATGCCAGGTGCTGTTCTTCTCGATCTAAGTGGCGTCCTTTACGATGGCGACGTTGTCATCGACGGTGCCGTTGACGCAGTAGGTTGCCTGCGGGCCAGCGGGCTCGAACTGCGTTTCATTACCAATACGTCGCGCAGGACGCGCGCCGAACTGATCGAGCACCTGCACGGCCTTGGCTTTGACGTGGCGCAACAGCAGTTGTTCACCGCGGTGGACGCCGCCCGTGCCTGGCTGCGCCAGCGGGGTTTGCGACCCTACTGCCTGGTGCACGACAATATTCGCAGCGAGTTCGACGAGTTCGACCAGCGCGATCCCGATGCCGTGTTCGTCGCCGACGCGGCGCAGGGTTTCACCTACGATGCGCTGAACCGAGCCTTCCGCCTGTGCCAGGCGGGCGCGCCCCTGCTCGGCGTGGGCGACAACCGCTATTTCAGCGCCGGGGGCGAAATGTTCATGGACGCCGGCGCCTTCATCCATGCCATCGAATTCGCCGCGGACGTACAGGCGGTTATCGTCGGCAAGCCCAGTGCGGATTTCTTTGCGCTGGCGCTCGACTCCGCCGGCGCTAGCGCTGCGGATGCGTTCATGGTTGGCGATGACGTGTTTGCCGATGTACAGGGCGCGCTGGCAGCCGGCATTCCGGCCTGCCTCGTGCGTACCGGTAAGTACCGGGCGGGCGATGAAAACCGGGTGACCGGCGAGTTCCGCGTTGTGGACAGCATCGTTCAACTGGCGGATGAGCTGTTGTCTGGCTAGCCCGTGCTGCCGGGTGTCCCCGTCCTGCAGCAAGTGTTATAAAGTCTCCATGCCTCTACTGATGACGGGAAAGCCGCTGTTCCTGCGCCGCCTGGTCAAGGCGCTGTTGTACACGCCCATGACCCTGTTTGATGCGCTGCGCATCCCGTTCTTCCGGGCGCAGCCGAAGATCGAGTTTACGGTGGAGGCGGACCCGCCGTCGGTCTACTACAACTTTCGCGTGAGGCCCGATCGCCTGGATGACTTCGCGCGCTACCTGGACCTGCCGGCCAACCTGCCGTTGTGCCCGATCCGCTGTGTCGCGGGCGAGGAGCCGGATTACCAGCTGACCGTGAATGTCTACCGCGTCTCCGGCATCAGTAACGGGGTGCGCGCCGAGTTGTCCACCTACGTCGAGGATGAGCATGGCATTCCACGCTACATGGTGGTGGAGGCGCGCGACCACGACGGCTCCATGGACCCGATCAACATCATCACCCGCCCCAGTCGCGTGGAGCAGTCGCGGGACACCACGGCGATGACGACCGTTATCGAGTCAGACCAGGGCGCACTGTTTCGCGCCAGGGCGGAACAGGCGCTGTTCGAGCAGGCGCCGCTGGTCGACATCCACGGCGAGTGGATGCAGGCCAACGATTTCATCTACTGGCGCAACGGTGTGCGCGATCGCTGCTACTACGATGCCGGCATGGCGAACCCGCGGGTGCGGGCGCTGGACCCCGCGGCCGTCGAGCTGACCGACGACACGCACTGGGCGCAGTTCCTCGAACCCGAGCCGCGGCACGTGCTGGTCTACGAGACGCCGATGCACTTCATCATCGTGCCCTGGGAGAACCTGTAGCGCGCTCCCGGGGCAACGGCTGTGCCCCGCTTTGCAGTGCCAACCGCCCGGCTGGACTAGCCGCCGCGCGGTTCGCTGATACAGGCGTGGGGGTAGGTTCCGAACAGCTGCAGGAAATCGTCGTGGTCGATTTCTATCAGCTCGCGGTGATCGCCCGCCTCGAGGTACAGCTGGTCCGGGTCGGCCAGGTGCTCATCCCAGATCATGTCCACGTTGTAGGCCTGGCCAAACCCCGGCACCGCCCCGGTATCACAGTCGGGGAACATGCGCTGCAGTTCCTCCTCCGCGGCGATCTCCAGCTCCATGCCGGTGTGCGGCCGCAGCCACCCCAGGTTGAGCCGGTTGCTCGCCGGGGCGAGTGCCATCAGGTACTTGCCGTTGCGGCGGTTCTTCAGCAGCACGCCCTTCACCACGCACGACTCGGGCACATGCGCGGCGTGGGCGGAATCGGCGGCGGACTGGCTGGGAGAGTGGGCCTGGACCCGGTAGTGGGTGTTGGTAAGGCGCAGATAGTTAGCCTGGCGTTTTGCGACTGTCATGACGACACCTCCCCGCAATCTTTACCACGGTGCCATTATCGCAGGGAATGCGGCGCGCAAGGAGGCGTTTGCTAGATCGATGTGCGCTATCCAGCGGCGCCATTATCCTCTGCGGTAATTGCCGCAGCGCGATCGGCGGGCGTTATTCCTGCTGCAGCAGGAAATCGAACACCTGCCTCCACCAGTCGGCCCCGGGGTGCAGGGGCAGGGTGTTGTGGCCGGCGCCGGGGATGATGCGCAGCCACTTCGGCCCGGCGTAGGCGTCGTGCAGACGCTGGCCCAGTGCCACCGGTACGACCTCGTCATCGCCGGCGAGCAGGAAGGCGACCGGGCCGCGGTAGCCCGGCAGGGCAGCCATCGAGTCGTAGCGCTCGCGCAGCAGCGTCCGCACCGGCAGCAGGCGGTAGTGGTGGGCGGCTACGTCGGTCAGGCTCGAAAACGGCGTCACCAGCAGCAGGCCGCGGACCTCAGAGGGGAAGTTGGCGGCCAGGTGGCTGGCCACGCCGCTGCCTAGCGACTCGCCGATGAGGTAGACGGGACTGTCGTCCTCGCCCAGCAGCAGCTCCAGGGCATCGGCGGCGGCAGACTTGATGCCCTGTTCCGAGGGCTCGCCGGCGCGTGAGCCGTACCCGGGGTACTCGAACAGGAACACCTCCCAGCCCTGTCGCAGTGCCTGCAGGCCACGCACGTAGTACTCGCGCTGCAGGGCGAGGCCGGCGTTGCCGTGAAACACCAGTATGCGCCGGGGGGCACTACCGTCTGCGACCGTGCGCCAGCCGACCAGTTGCCCCTGTTCGTTGCGCCATGCCGAGAGGTCCAGCCGCGCCGCCTCGGCGTCGAGCACAGCCTCCTCCACCACCGTGGGGAAGTAGATGAGCTGGCGTTGCAGTGTTGCGAAGATACCGATCACCCCCACAAGGACGAGTCCCCAGACCAGTGCCTGGCCGGCTACTCGCCGTTTGTTACCCGAATCGACCATAGGCAGTGCATTGTCAGTTTACCGCTTGCTGAAGCAAATGAACCGTTCCCGCGTCACCCGCGAATGACGCGATTGGTACTATTTGATGCCGAAGCACGTGCGGCGTATTTGCCAGTGGCACTGCGCGATGGTCGTGCTCTCGGGCCCGGATCAAGCGCGTGTGTCGGCATCGACATTCACTGTTTATCTTACCGTAACCAGCAAGCCTGCAGGTACAGGCTGCCGTACAGCAGTCTGAGGGCGATGCGCGGTGGCCGGTAAGTGGCGTGTGAGGCCGTTGATTCCCGGTCCCCTCGCTGGTTCGTGTCCAGCTGCAACTTTCACAGCAGGCGAGGTGGTACCACCGTCTGCGGGCAGAGGGCGCGAAGCTCACGGTAAACGGCAGCAACATCGCGTACGTAGCGCCGCGAGAAGTGAAACGGCAGCAGGTGCTCGACCTGCGCCGCGGTGGCGATCTCCGCGCAGGCCCGCGTGGTCAGGTGCCCTGTGCGCTGCGCCTGCT
>JAWVYG010000414.1:0-3861 GCA_033722815.1 Halioglobus sp. | reverse complement strand
CTGCCGGGTCGCCGCTGACAAGCCGCGGCGCTGCCGCTGCGCGTCAGGCGACGGCCTGCAGCTGGTGCGCGAAGTTATCGACCACGCGATCGTTGCCATGGGCGGCGAGGCGCTCGGCGCCATGCAGGCGCTGCTCGAGGCAACGGTGGAGTACACCAGGACGCGCAAGCAGTTTGGCCAGCCGATCAGCAACTTCCAGGTGCTGCAGCACCGCATGGCCGACATGTACATGAAGGTGGAGGAGACGCGCTCGCTGCTGCTGAACGCGGCAATCGCGCTGGAGGAGCGCAGCCAGGACGCGCCCGCCGCCTGCGCCGCGCTCAAGGTCAAGATTGCCGACGCCGGCCGCGTCGTGTCGCAGGAGGCGGTGCAGTTGCACGGCGGCATAGGCATGACCGATGAACTGGTCGTCGGGCACCACTACAAGCGCCTGCTGTTACTGTCCAAGCTGTACGGCGACGAGGACTGCCACCTGCAGCGCTTCGTCGAACTGACGCGGTCGCAGGCCGTCGCCTGACGCGCAGCGGCAGCGCCGCGGCTTGTCAGCGGCGACCCGGCAGGGCCGCGAGGCCGGAACCGGCCACCACCAGCACGGCGCCCAGTCCCCCCAGCCAGTCCAGTGGCTCTTCCGGAATATCCAGGCCGAACGCGGCGTTCAGCGCCCAGGTGAACAGCAGCGTCAGCAGGGGTGCCAGGGGCACGATCGCGCTCACGCGGCTCGCCTCCCAATGACTGAGCGCAAGGCCGAAGGCGCCGTAGGCGACGATCGTATTGATGCCGCAGAACAACAGCATGAGGAGGTCTGGGGCGTCCAGGCCCAGGGCGCTGGCGGGACTCGCCAGCGGCAGCAGCAGTGCGCTGCCGCCCAGGCAGATGAGCAGCAGGATATCCTTGGCGTGAAACGCGCCCAGCAGCTTTTTCTGCGCCAGGCCGTAGGCCGTCCACACGACCGCGCCCCCCACCAGCATCGCCGCGCCCAGGACATACCCGCTGCCCGTCTCGACGCTATCCCCTAGCCGGCGATGGAAGAACAGCAACATGCCGAGGCTGAAGGTGACAACGCCCAGCCATTGCAGGCGGCGGAATTCCTCGCCCAGCACCAGCACGCTCGCCACCAGCAGGAGCAGGGGGGCGAGCTGTATGAGAATCTGTGCCGCGCCGGGATTGGTGTAGTCGAGGCCCCAGATGTACAGCACGTAGTTGCCCACGAGGCCCAGCACCGCCAGCGCGCTCCAGCCTATGTTGCCGCGCGACAGCAGGCGACGCAGGGCGCCGCCGGAGCTGTGGCCGTACCAGGCCAGGGCGATGGCGGCGGAAATGGAGAAGCGATACCAGGTGATGGTGAGCGGATCCATCACCGCCAGCACCGACGACAGGATCAGGGGCAGCAGCCCCCACATCAGTACCGTGATCAGCGCGAAGGTGAGGCCCAGCTTCCAGTTGCCAGTCACCGGGCGGCCATCGTTCAGGCGCCGCCGGTGTGGCGCTCGATGACGGTGCCTTCGCCCTCTTCGAAGATCTCTTCCAGCCGGTCCGCGAGGTAGTTCATCAGGCGTTCGACGCGCCGCTCGCGGTCCGTCATCAGGCGGCTGGCCGCCATGCCCTCCATCATGAACTTGGTGACGTCCATGGCCAGCAGGAAGCGCTCGCCGCGGTCGGTCCACTCGTCGAACAGCTTCTCGTTGGATTCGCGCACATGCTGCTCGAACAGCTGTTGCGAATTCTCCAGTATCGCGCGCAGTTCCGGGTCCGAGCGGCTGGCCACGCAGAGCTCGTGGTAGACCACGAACAGGTCGCCGACCAGGTGCTCCCAGTACGCCTCCAGTCCCGCGCGGCGCCGCGCCGCGCCCTTGAGGCTTGCGGGGATCGCGTTCACGCGCTCGGTGTAGTCCTCGAGCAGCTTGTCGTGCAGGTACTCCACGGCCGCCTGGATCAGCTCGGTCTTGGAGGGGAAGTGGTGCAGCATCGCGCCGCGGGATACGCCGGCGGACTGCGCCACCTTGGCCGTGGTGACGTTGGTGTAGCCCAGGTTGATGAAGCAGCCGATGGCGGCGTCGAGAATACGGTCGCGCGTCATGGCGCTCTTCTGCGCCTGCCAGCTGATGTCTTCCTCGCCGGCGCCGCCCTGAGCCCTGGGAGTGTCGTTCTTCGTCGTTGCCATAGCGTGAGAGCGCCCGCTGTGTCGTTTAAAAACAAGCTGGCCTGATTAAATCAGGACAGGGGTGGCATTATACGTTACTTCAGGCTCACAAATCGAATAGGGCGCGCCCGCTTCAATCGTTGACGCCCCCCATGCACAGGTATTTGATCTCCAGGTAGTCGTCGATGCCGTATTTCGAGCCCTCGCGGCCGATGCCCGATTCCTTGACCCCGCCGAAGGGCGCGACCTCTGTGGAGATGATCCCCTCGTTGACCCCGACGATGCCGTAGTCAAGGCCCTCGCTGACGCGCCAGATGCGGCCGATATCCCTGGCGTAGAAGTACGCCGACAGGCCGAAGGGCGTGTCGTTGCCGATGCGGATGGCTTCCTCCTCGGTGCTGAACCTGAACAGCGGGGCGATCGGGCCGAAGATCTCCTCGTTGTAGACCTCCATCGTGTCGTCCACGTCCACCACCACGGTCGGCTTGAAGAAATTGCCGGCGCTGCCGTCGGAGGCGCCGCCGGAGAGGACCTTCGCGCCCTTGGCGGTGGCCTCGTCGAGTATCGAGCTGACCTTGGTGAAGGCGGCGTCGTTGATCAGTGGCCCGATGGTGACGCCCTCGTCGGCGCCGTTGCCCACCTTCAATTGTTCCACTGCGGCGACGAGCTTCGCGGAGAAGGCCTCGAATACCCCGTCCTGCACCAGGATGCGGTTGGCGCAGACGCAGGTCTGGCCGGCGTTGCGGAACTTGGAGGCCATGCAGCCGACGACGGCGGCGTCGAGGTCGGCGTCGTCGAACACGATGAAGGGCGCGTTGCCGCCAAGCTCCATGGATGTTTTCTTCACGGTGCCCGCGCACTGCTCCATCAGTACCTTGCCGATCTCGGTGGAGCCGGTGAAGGTCAATTTGCGCACGATGGGATTGCCGGTCATCTCGCCGCCGATGGCGCGGGCGTTGTTGCCCGCCACCACGCTGAACACACCGGCCGGGATGCCGGCGCGCTCACCCAGCGCGGCCAGGGCCAGGGCGGACAGCGGCGTTTCCGTCGCCGGTTTCAGCACCACGGTGCAGCCGGCCGCCAGCGCCGGGCCGACCTTGCGCGTAATCATCGCGATGGGGAAATTCCACGGCGTGATCGCTGCGACCACGCCCACCGGCTGCTTCAGGGTGACGATACGCTGGTTGGGGTTGTTCGCGGGAATGGTATCGCCGTAGACGCGGCGCCCTTCCTCGGCGAACCACTCCACGAAGGCGGCGCCGTAGGCGACCTCGCCGCGCGACTCGGCCAGCGGTTTGCCCTGCTCCGCGGTCATCAGGCGCGCCAGGTCCTCCTGGTTTTCCATGATGAGCTGGTACCAGCGCTTCAGCACCGCCGAGCGCTCCTTGGCGACGACCTGGCGCCAGCTGGCGAAGGCGCGGTCGGCCGCCTCGAGCGCGCGGCGCGTCTCGTCCGCACCGGCGTTGGGGATCGCGACGATCTCCTCCCGCGTTGCCGGGTTCATGACCGGCAGGGTGGCGCCGTTGTCCGCGTCCGACCATTGGCCGTCGATATACAGCTGGCTGCGCAGCAGGGTGGGGTCGGAAAGTGTGGGCATGTCGTTACTCCAGTTGTTCGTAATGGTCAGCGGTGGCGGATTTTACTTGCCCGCGAGTCGCGCGACTACCGGCGCGAAGGCTTCCACCATGTTGTTCTCCCCGTCGTCGAGCACGGTGACGTAG
>JAWVYG010000413.1:0-3861 GCA_033722815.1 Halioglobus sp. | reverse complement strand
TGATCAGCATCCAGCGCTACCTGGGCCTCGAGTTTGAGCGTCGCGCACTGCAGGGCCTCAAGGCACGCTACAACGGCCCGAAGAAGCAGAAATCCTCGGGCAAGGCGGCGGGACCGAAGAAGAAAGGCAGGAGTGCGCAGGCAAAAAGGCGTCGCGAAGTCGCAACCGCAAGAGCGCGGGGAAGCGCAAGCGGCCTGCGCAGGGCAAATCCACGGGCAATGACGGTTTTGCGCCCTTGATGAAAAAGAAACCGAACGACTGATGCGCCTGTTTTTTGCCCTGGAGCCCGAACCCCGGGACGCGCTGGCAATCGCGGACTGGCGCGACCGCCAGCTGAACTGCGCGGGCAGGCCCGTGCCGGTGGCCAACTTCCACATCACCCTGGCCTTCCTCGGTGAAATCCGCGACCCCGCACTGCCGCAGCTGGTGGACGGTGTGGACCGGCGCTTTGATGAGGCATCCGGCGCCCGGCACGCACTGCGCCTGACCGAGGTGGGTTACTGGCCGAAACCCGGCATACTGTGGCTGGGCCCGGGGAGCTGGCCGGACTCGCTGGCTCGCCTGGCCCGTGAGCTGCGCGAGCTGGCAGTGACGCTGGGAGCGAAACGCGAGCGGCGACGCTTCCAGCCCCACGTCACCCTGTATCGGCGTGTCGCCGAGGCACCCCCGGCGCCGGCAGCGCCCCCGGACATCGCGTTTACCTGTGATGGCTTCCACCTGATGGAATCGCGCCAGGGCAAAACCGGGGTCAGCTACCACAGCCTGTGCCAGTGGCGGTCGCCACCGGGACGGGGCTACTGAATATTCGACTGGACAGACACAATGGACAACCCACTGCTGCAGGAACTGGACCTACCGCCCTTCTCACAGATACAGGCGGAACACGTTGAGCCCGCCATCAGGCACCTGATCGAGCGCAACAAGGCGCAACTGGAACAGCTGCTGGCCGCCAATGACCACTACACGTGGGACAACCTGCTCGCGCCGCTGGAGTCCCTGGAGGACGACCTGTCCCGCAGCTGGTCGCCGGTGTCTCACCTGAACAGCGTGCGCAACGACGAGGCACTGCGCGAAGCCTACAACACCTGCCTGGGCCTGCTGTCGGAGTACGGCACCTGGATGGGGCAGCACGAGGCACTCTACGCCGCCTACCAGCAAATCGCCGACGGCGAACAATGGCACGAGCTGGACCAGGCGCAGCGCAAGACCATCGACAACGCACTGCGCGATTTCCGGCTGGCCGGGGTCGCCCTGCCGCAAGAGGACAAGGAGCGCTACGCGCAGCTGCGCAAGCGCCTGTCCGAGCTGTCCAGCAAGTTCGGGGAGAACGTGCTGGACGCAACCAACGCGTGGACCCGGCAGGCCTCCGCCGACGAGCTCGAAGGGCTGCCCGACACCGCGCTGGCCAGCGCCCGCCAGGCGGCGCAGCAGGCCGGGCTGGAGGGCTACCTGATCAACCTGGAGTTCCCCTCCTACCTGCCCGTGATGACCTACTGCGAGAATCGCGCGCTGCGCGAGGAGGTCTACACCGCCTATGTCACGCGCGCGTCCGAACTGGGCCCACACGCCGGCCAGTGGGACAACAGCGACATCATCGACGAGACGCTCGCCCTGCGGCTGGAGCTCGCACAGCTGCTCGGTTTCGAGAGCTATGCCGACATGTCCCTGGCCACCAAGATGGCGGAACGGCCGCAACAGGTCATGGATTTCCTGCACCAGCTCGGCGCAAACTCCAGCGCGCAGGGCTCGCAGGAGTGGCAGGCGCTGCTCGCGTTCGCGCAGGCCGACGGCATGGACGACCTGCAGGCATGGGATGTCAACTTTTACGCGGAGCGACTGCGGCAGCAGCGCTACGACGTATCACAGGAAGACATCAGGCCCTACCTGCCCGTGAGCCGTGTCCTGCCGGGACTGTTCGAGGTGGTGCAGCGCCTGTACGGCCTGCAGGTGTGCGAGCTGGATGACTTCGACCGCTACCACGAGGATGTCAGGCTGTTCGAGCTGCGCCAGGACGGTGCGCCGATCGCCCGTTTCTACCTCGACCTCTACGCCCGTGCCAACAAGCGCGGCGGTGCCTGGATGGACGACTGCCGCGTGCGCCGCATGCGCGACGATAACCTGCAACTGCCGGTGGTATACCTGGTGTGCAATTTCACCGCACCCGTGGGGGACACACCCTCATTGCTGACACATAACGAACTCACCACCCTGTTCCACGAATTCGGGCATGGACTGCACCACATGCTGACGCGCCAGACCGTCGCCGCGGTGTCGGGAATCAACGGCGTGCCATGGGACGCCGTAGAACTTCCCAGCCAGTTTCTCGAGAACTGGTGCTGGGAGCGCGAGGCGCTGGCATTCATCTCCGGGCACCACGAGACGGGTGCGCCACTGCCCGACGAGCTGCTGGACAAGATGCTGGCCGCGCGCAATTTCCAGGCGGCCATGGCCATGCTGCGCCAGCTGGAGTTTGCGCTGTTCGATTTTCGCCTGCACATGGAGTACGGCAGGCCGGGATTCGAATCGGTGCACAGCCTGCTGCAGGCAGTGCGCCGGGACGTGGCCGTGGTACAACCGCCCGCGTTCAACCGCTTCGAAAACAGCTTCTCGCACATCTTCGCCGGCGGTTACGCCGCCGGCTATTACAGCTACAAGTGGGCCGAGGTACTGTCCGCCGACGCGTTCTCACGCTTCGAGGACGAGGGCATTTTCAACCGCGCGACAGGCAGCGAGTTCCGCCGCCACGTGCTCGAGATGGGAGGAGCACGGGATCCGATGGAGCTGTTCATTGCCTTCCGGGGCCGTGAACCGGGTATCGAGGCGCTGCTGCGCCACAGTGGTATCGCTGCCTGAGAGTCCGCACCGGGGCAGCCGCCCTCGCGGTGAATACGCCGGCGACCCGGCGGCCGCGCGGTAAGCGCCGCCTCAGGTGCCGCCGCTGCGCCAGAGACTGCAGCCCTTCTGGCCCGGCCCGGATGCCACGCAGAGCTCCACCTCCACCAGCTCATCATCGCCCGACTCGGCGATGAGCCGCTGCAGGAGGTAGTGGGAGAACTCCTCCACCGTGGCGTTGCGTATGGGCAGAACGATGGTGTCGCTGCGCAGGAACGTCATCACATCGTCGTCGAAACGCACCCGGTAATACTCGCCGTCTTCCTCTATCTGCTGGTAGGGCGAATCCCCTGCCAGCAGCATGTACTCGTCCAGCTCATCGCAAATCGTGGCGAGGCGGGTCTTGTACACGTTGTAATCCGCCGAAAAGCCGTTGTCGCCCATGGGCGCGACGATACGCGCCGACACGGAGTAGTTGTGGCCGTGCAGGCGCTCGCGCTCCGTGGCTGAGAATATGGTGAAATGGGCCGCGGAAAACTTGTGGCTTTCCTTGTCGATGTAAAGCGTGGTGAGACGGGTCATTTGACCAGTGTAACCAAGCGCGCCAGCGACGTCACGGTTACCCTGCCACGTTAGCGTCGCGCAAACGCCGCGCGATTATCCGGTTGCGGTTCAGGCTCCCGTCGCTGCCGGGTTATACTGTCGGGAGTTCGCAGTCACTACCTGGATCGAAACCTTATGAAAACAGCGATAATTACCGGCGCGAGTGTCGGTATCGGACGCGCCAGTGCGGGGCTTTTCCTCGCCGACGGATACCAGGTATTCAACCTGTCCCGACGCGAGTGTCCGGTGGAGGGCGTCACCAGCATAGCCTGCGACCTGTCCAGCGACGATTCGCTGTCGGCGGCCCTGGCCCGGCTCGAACCCGAAGTGCGCCAGTCCGACAGCGTGGCCCTGGTCTACAACGCCAGCCGGATGCTCAAGGACAGCGCCGTCGACTGTGCCAGCGACTCGCTGCGGGACATCCTG
>JAWVYG010000412.1:0-3863 GCA_033722815.1 Halioglobus sp. | reverse complement strand
CTGTGCAAGCCCGCGAGTGTGGAGGAGGTGCTGCAGGCCTTCGAGGAACAGGGCGAGGGCGCCGTACCGAAGGTGCCGGCAGACCCGCTGTCGGTGGATCGCCTGGAGTGGGAACATATCCAGAAGGTATTGCTGGACAACGACAACAATATCTCCGCCACCGCCCGCGCCCTGGGCATGCACCGCCGCACCCTGCAGAGAAAACTGCAGAAGCGACCGGTCAGGCGCTAGCAGCCTGCTGCAAGGTCCGGGCCGGCCTGATCCTGCGCTGGAAGCTGTCCAGGGCGGCGAGCGGCGCACCGCTTTACCGGCACTCGACCGAGACTGCGCAACAGTCTGCTAGTCTTCCGCCTTGCCGCGCTCCAGCAGCGCGCCGACGATGTCCGCCAGTCGAGCGCCGATACCCTGCATATCCAGTTCTTCCCCCGGCAGCAGGCGCGCCATCGAGGTCACCTCGAGGCCGGCGTAGCCGCAGGGGTTGATGCGCCCGAAGGGCTCGAGATCCATGTCGACATTCAGCGCCAGGCCGTGGTAACTGCAGCCCTTGCGCACGCGCAGGCCCAGGGAGGCGATCTTGCGGCCGTCCACGTAGACACCCGGCGCCCCCGGGTCGGCGGCCGCCTCGATGCCGTAGTCCGCCAGCAATTCGATGATGGCGTGCTCGATCAGGTCGACCAGGTCGCGCACCCCGAGACCGCGGCGCCGCAGGTCGACCAGCAGGTAGAGCACCCACTGGCCCGGCCCGTGATAGGTGACCTGCCCGCCGCGATCGACCTGCACCACGGGGATATCGCCGGGCGCGAGCAGGTGCTCCGCCTTGCCGGCCTGGCCCTGGGTGAACACGGGGGGATGCTGCAACAGCCACAACTCGTCCGGCGTCCCGGCGTCGCGTTCGTCGGTGAAGCGCCGCATGGCGTCCAGGGTGGGCTCGTACTCCACCAGGCCGGGCTCGCGCAACACCAGGGCACCTGCCGCCACGGTTCAGATCACCATCTGTACCTGACCGGTGGCCATCAGGTCGCGGTGCAGGGCTTCGAGTTGATCGCGGCCGGTGGCGGTGATCGTCACCGTAATGGCCCTGAAGGTGCCTTTGCGGCTGTCGCGCAGGGTGATCGCGGCCCGGTCGAAGCCGGGCGCGTGGCGTTCGAACACCTCCAGGATCGTCGCGTCGAAGTCGTCGCTGCGGCGGCCGAGCACCTTGATCGGGTAGTCACAGGGAAACTCTATTTTCGGGGCTTCTGGCTCTTGCACGAACGGGCTCAGGTCTTGAACAGGCCGGCTATCCACATCAGCACCATGTCCCACAGGCGCGCGAAGATGCCGCCTTTCTCGACGTCCTCCAGTGCCACCACGGGCGCCCGGAACACGGTCTCCCCGTCCAGGCGCAGGGTCACGGTGCCGACCTTGTCGCCGCGGCTCAACGGCGCGACCAGTTCATGGTCGATCCTCACCTCGGTATCCAGCAGCTTGCGCTTGCCGCGCGGCAGCGTCAGCACCGTCTCCTCCAGCAGCCCGGCGGAGACGTAGTCCACCTGGCCCTTCCACACCCGCGGCTTGTCCAGCTCGGCGCCGGCCTCGAACACCGTGCCGGTGTCGAAGAAGCGGAAGCCGTAGTTGAGCAGGCTGCGGGTCTGGTTTTTGCGCGCACTCTTGCTGCTGGTGCCCATGACGACAGAGACCAGACGCATGTCGCGCCGCTCGGCCGACGCGACCAGGCAGTAGCCCGCCTCCTCGGTGTGTCCGGTCTTCAGCCCGTCTACCGTAGGGTCCTCCGACATCAGGGTGTTGCGGTTGTACTGGCGGATGTTGTTGAAGGTGAACTCCTTCTCCCTGTAGATGGCGTACTGCTCGGGGTGGTCGCGGATCATGGCGCGCGCCAGTGTCGCCAGGTCCCGCGCGGTGGTGACGTGGTTGGGGTCCGGCAGGCCGTGGGAGTTCACGTAATAGGTATCCACCATGCCCAGTTTTTCCGCGGTGGCGTTCATCATCTGGGCAAACACCGCCTCGCTGCCGGCGATGTGCTCGGCCACGGCCACGGTCGCGTCGTTGCCCGAGGAGATAATGATGCCGCGCTGCAGGTCTTCGATGGCTACTTCCATGCCGGGCTCGATCCACATGAGCGAGGAACCGCTGAAGATCGGGTTCTGCGACCAGGCGTTCTCGCTGATGGTGACCTTGTCCTGGCCGCTGATGCGACCCTCGTTGATTTCCTGGGCCAACAGGTAGCTGGTCATCATCTTGGTCAGGCTCGCAGGCGGCAGCGGCATATCCGCGTTGTGTTCCGCCAGGACCTCGCCACTGGCGGCGTCGATCAGCAGCCAGGCCTTTGCGGCCAGTTCTGGTGGCGAGGGAACCATCGCGGCCGCCGGGGTCGCGAGAGTGCAGATGACAAGGACCGTTGCCAGGAGAATTCGGGTCATGAATAAAGGTGCCGTGGGCTCTGTAAACGCGGGAATGGTAACCCATGCGCCATGGCAGCGAAAGAAAGCCCGCCTGCCCGGCGCGATCTCAGGGCAGCGGCTGGCCCCCGCTGTAGCCATTGCTTTGCAGGGTCTGTTGCAGCGACTGCAGTTTCTCGCTGTCTTCGACGGGCCCCACGCGCACGCGGTACAGCCGGTCGCCGCCGGCGTCCACCTCGCTGACGCTGACCGGCGCCGCCAGCAGCGCCTGCAACTCACCGCGCAGGCGCTGGGCCGAGTTCTGGGACGCGAACGCGCCCACCTGGAGGTAGCGGTAGCTGCCCAGCGGGTTGTCGCGACGGTCGTCGGCGCCGACAACATCGATAACCTCGACCCTGACCGGGGCCGTGCCCTGCTCCATGAAGCCGAGCTTGATCGCCGCGGCGTAGGACAGGTCGATCAGCCGGTCGCTGTGAAACGGGCCGCGATCGTTCACCCGCACCACCACGCTGCGCCCGTTCTGCAGGTTGGTAACCCGGGCGTAACAGGGAATGGGCAGGGTCTTGTGCGCCGCGCTGGGACGGTAGAGATCGAAGATCTCGCCGTTGGACGTCTCGTGACCATGGAATTTCAGGCCATACCAGGACGCCGTGCCCTCCTCGCGATAACCACTGTGGTCTGCGAGCACCTCAAAGGTGCGGCCGTTGACCGTGTAGGGACTCTTGTTGCCGGCGGCGAGCACCGGGTCGGGCCGCGGTACCGCGTCGCGCACATCATCGGCGTGGATGGTTCGCGGCGGCGCCGCGTCCTGGCTGCGACTGTAGCGCGAATCCTCGGTGGTCAGGCTGCAGGCGGCGAGGGCGAGCCCGAGCACGATGAGCGCGAAGAGGCGGGTCACTGCGCAAGGCGCGCCGCGAGGCGCTGACTCAGTTGATAGACGCTCATGGCGTACATGGCGCTGTGGTTGTAGCGCGTAATCACGTAGAAGTTGTGCAGACCCAGCCAGTACTCGTGGCCGTCCTCCAGTTCGAACTTCATCGCCGTCGCCGCGGCGGAGGGCGCAAGGTCCGCGTCGACCGTCACGCCGGCCGCGGCAAACTCCGCCACCGTCCGCGTCGGCTTGAGGTCCTTGCGGCTCTGTACGAACAGGTCGTCCGGCAGGCCCGCCCGGGCCTGCGCGGCAAACACCACCGGCTCACCGCCGCGCCAGCCGTGGCGCACAAAATAGTTGGCGACGCTGCCGATGGCGTCCACCGGGTTATTCCAGATATCCACGACGCCGTCAGCGTCGTAGTCGATGGCATAGCTGCGGTAGCTGCTGGGCATGAACTGGCCGTAGCCCATCGCCCCGGCGTAAGAGCCCTTCAGCTGTGTAGGGTCCATGCCCTGGTCCCGCGCCAGTATCAGGTAGTGCTTGAGCTCCCTGGTGAAGAACTCCGAGCGGCGCGGGTAATCGAACGCCAG
>JAWVYG010000411.1:0-3874 GCA_033722815.1 Halioglobus sp. | reverse complement strand
GGCCGTGTGCCCGGTGTTGCCGACTGCCCGATAGCTTAAGCCACAGCGCCGCCCAAGCCCAGCCCCCGAGTGGCACAACAGGGTGCGAGTTTGACTGCACAGACCTTTACCGGATTTCTGTTGACGCGCAACTGGCGCGATACCGCCGACGGCGTGGAGCTGGAGTTCTGGTTCGCTACCGATAACGGCCCCCTGTGCGCGCTCGTACAGGCCCAGCACAGCGTGTTCTTCCTCGCCGAACCGAGCGTGGACGCGGCCCGGGACATCCTGCGCGGCATCCCGCCGGCGAAGGTCAGCGCGCTGCAGCTGCGCGATTTCGCCATGGACGCCGTGGCAGGTTTCTATTTCACGCGGCACCGCGATGCCCGGCGCGCGGCGCGCCTGTTGCGCGAGGCAGGGCTCGATCCCCTCGAGGCGGATATCAACCCCGCGGAGCGCTTCCTCATGGAGCGCTTCATCTGCGGTGCCGCGGTATTGCATGGCCAGCCGCGGCAGCGCGGCCGCTACCGGGTGCTGCAGGATCCCGCCATGAAGGCGGCCACCTACAGGCCGACCCTGAAGATGGTCTCCTACGATATCGAGACCGCCATGGATGGCCTGCAGCTTTATTCCATCGGTGTGCACGCGCGCTGGCGCGGTGCCGAGGAGCGCCGTGTATTCATGGTCGGGGAGGGCGCCAGCCAGCCCTGGGTGTGCGCGTGCCGCGACCAGGAAGCGGTATTGCAGGCGTTCCACGACTGGCTCGAAGCGTTCGACCCGGATGTGCTGGTGGGCTGGAACGTCATCAACTTCGACACGCGCTACCTGCAGCGCCTGAGCGACAGGCTGGGGCGCCGCCTGCTGCTGGGGCGCGACCGGCGGCCCGGCCACTGGCGCGAGCTGGACGACGACGGCCAGCGATTCGGCGTGCATTTTCCCGGTCGTGTGGTACTGGACGGCATCGACCTTTTGCGTGCCGCGTTCTACAGTTTCGAGAGTTTCTCGCTGCAGAACGTGTCGGCGCAACTGCTGGGCGCCGGCAAGCTGCTTGCCGGCGGGGACCGCGGCGAGGAGATCACGCGACAGTTCCACGAGGACAAGACCAGCCTCGCGGCCTACAACCTCAAGGACTGCGAGCTGGTGACGGACATCTTCGACCAGACCGCGTTGCTGGACTTCGCCGTGGCGCGCAGCCTGATGACCGGGCTGAACATCGACCGCATGGGCGGATCCGTCGCCTCCTTCGACAACCTGTACCTGCCGCGCCTGCACCGGGCAGGTTTCGTCGCTCCCAATGCCAGTACCGAGCTCATCGGCAGTCCGGGCGGTTTCGTGCTCGATTCCACGCCGGGCATCTACGACCACGTGCTGGTGCTCGACTTCAAGAGCCTGTACCCCAGCATCATCCGCACGTTCTGCATCGATCCGCTGGGCCTGGCGCTGGGCGTGTCGCAGGAGCTGGATGAGGCGCAGACCGTGGAGGGTTTCATCGGCGCGCGCTTCGCCCGCGAGGGGCACATACTGCCGGCACTGATCGAGGAGTTGTGGCAGCGCCGCGACGATGCCCGGGCCGAGGGGGATGAGCCGCTGTCGCAGGCGATCAAGATCATCATGAACAGTTTCTATGGTGTGCTGGGAACCACGGGCTGCCGTTTTTTCGACGCGCGACTGGCCAGTTCGATTACGCGTCGTGGCCACGAGATACTGAACCGCACCCGCGACTATATAGAGCAGTCGGGACACAAGGTCATCTACGGCGACACTGACTCCGTCTTTGTGTGGATCCATGAGGCGCGCAGTGATGACGAAGCGGAGGCCGCGGGGCGGGAACTGGAGTCCGACCTGAACAGCTGGTGGCGCCGGGAGATCGAACGGCAGTACGGCCTGCACAGCGTGCTGCAGCTGGAATTCGAGACCCACTACAAGCGCTTCCTGATGCCAACCGTGCGCGGCTCGGACAAGGGCAGCAAGAAGCGTTACGCGGGGGTGGTGCGCATGCCCGGGGGCGAACGGGTGGTGTTCAAGGGCCTGGAAAACGTACGTACCGACTGGACCCGCGTCGCCCGCGATTTCCAGGAGGAGCTGTACCGCCGGGTGTTCATGGAGGAGCCCTTCGCGGACTACGTCGTGGAGCTGGTGCAGCGGGTGCTGGCGGGCGAACTGGACGAAGAGCTGGTGTATCGCAAGCGCCTGCGACGCCGCCTGGATGACTACGAGCGCAACGTCCCGCCCCACGTGCAGGCGGCGCGGCTGTACGCATCGAGAGGTCTGCAGCCGCCGTCGCGGGGTGACTGGGTTGAGTACGTGATTACCACGGCGGGAGCCGAGCCGGCGGCGCAGCCGCTGGCGCCGCTGGACTACGAGCACTACGTGGAGCGCCAGCTGGCGCCGGTGGCCGACGGCATCCTCGGTTTCGTGGGCACGTCCTTCCGCGCCCTGACCGACAGGCAGATCGACCTGTTCTAGGTTCTAGCTGCCGGCCCTCAGCCGAAAAACTCGTCGCGCAGCGCCTGGTAGTCCGCCGCCGGCAGTCGCGGTCCGTAACTGGCGACAATCCTGCCCGCCGCCAGGCTGGCGAAGCGTCCGGCGGTGGGGAAGTCCTCGCCGCGGGTGATGGCGTAGAGGAATGCGCCCGCGAACATGTCCCCGGCGCCATTGGTGTCCACCGCGTCCACCTTGTGTGGGGGAATCTGCGCCAGCTCGCTGCCGTCCCAGGTCAGCGCTCCATCGGCGCCCAGGGTGATGACGAAGGTGTCGGCCACCTCTTTCAGTGCTGCCACGGCCTCGTCGATGTTGTCAGTCCTGCCCCAGCCCAGGGCCTCGTCGCGGTTGCAGAACACCAGGTCCAGGCGCGAGCCTACCATCTGGTTCATGCCCTCGCGGAAGAACTCGACCATGCCGGGATCGGAGAAGCTGAGCGAGGTCTTCACACCCGCGGCCTCGGCGATCTCGCGTGCCTTGACGGCGGCTGCCAGCCCGGTGGGCGAGGTGACGAGGTAACCCTCGAGATAGATGTACTCGGACGCCGCGATAGCGTCCGCGTCCAGCTGGGCGGTGGACAGGGTCTCGCTGATCCCCAGGTAGGTATTCATGCTGCGCTCCGCATCGGGCGTTATCAGCACCAGGCATTTCCCGGTCGTGCCGTGTTCGCGCTCACCGTTGAGACAGTGATCCACGCCGGCTGCCTCGAGGTCGGCGATATAGATGTCCCCGTCGCTGTCGTTGGCCACCTTGCAGGACATGAAGGTAGGGCCGCCGAACTGGGCGGTGGCGATCATCGAGTTGCCCGCGCTGCCGCCGCTGGCATGGTTCGCTTTCACCAGGTGGCCTTCCAGGTGGCCGATCAGCTCCTGCTGCCTGCCCTCGTCCACCAGCGTCATCAGGCCCTTATCGACGTTCATTTTCTGCAGCTCGCTGTCGTCGACCTTGATCTCCGTGTCCACCAGCGCTGCGCCGATGCCGTATGCCTTGTATTTCTTCATCGTGTCTCACCGTGTATTTCGACAGGCGCACTATTATCCGGATTCGCCGGGTGATGAAAAGCGTCGCACCGGCCGCTGCGACGCGCGTCACAGCTTTGGCCGCGATCTGGTGTACACTCGCTCCCCATGGCCCGAACCCGCAGTATCCTGATCAAGCTGTCCCTTGCCCTCCTGGTCGCCTGCGCACTGTTCCTGGCCTACCTCGATGCGCGTATCACCGCGACCTTCACCGACAAGATGTGGGAGCTGCCGGCGAAGGTGTACGCCCGGCCGCTGGAGTTGTTCGTCGGTGCACGGCTGTCGCATGAGCAGATGGCGTATGAGCTGGAGCTACTGGGCTATCGCAAGGTGAGCACGCTGCAGCAGCCCGGCCAGTTCACCGGTTACCGCGACAGGCTGGAGGTCTACACGCG
>JAWVYG010000410.1:0-3876 GCA_033722815.1 Halioglobus sp. | reverse complement strand
GCTCCTGCTCGCCGTGCTCGCAGAAGCCGTTTTCCGCCATGTGCATCACCTCGGCGCCGGCCTCGGTGTCCTGCAGCTGCATCACGTCGATGTCCTGGGAGCCCACGCCGGCCATCTCAAACGCCGCCTTCGCCGCGTCGACGGTCGGTCCGTCGGCCTGCTCGAGAGCCTGGCTGGGCGCAAACACCTCGAAGGAGCCGAAACGGCGCGACTTCAGCGTCGCCGCCTTCAGGTACACCGGGCTGTCCGTGTACTCGCGCGCCTTGTCACCGCGGCACAGGATCAGCGCGACCCCGCCCTCGGAAGGCGAGCAGAACATGAACTTGGTCAGCGGGTCGTTGACCATCATCGAGGTCTTGATCTGCTCCAGGTCGATCGGTTCGGTGCGCCAGGCGTTGGGGTTCTTCGAGCCGTTGATGAAGGACTTCTCCGACACCTTCGCCAGCGTATCCGTGCTGATGCCGTAGTCGTGCATGTACTTCTGGATCTTCATGGCGAAGAACTGGGTGGTCATCATCATGCCCACCTCGCCGTACCAGCCGCCGATTCCGAGCGACTTGGGGTCGGCGTTGAAGGCGCCCCGCTCGTGCTTGTCGAATCCCGCCACCAGGCCGATGTCGTACTCGCCGGACTTGATCGCGTTGTACGCCGAGATCAGTGAGCTGCCGCCGGTGGCGCAGCCGTTGGCGACGTTGATGAACGGGATGCCGGTCAGGCCCAGCTCGTTGACCAGGGCGTCGGCGCTGCCCGCGCTGGCGCTGCCGCCGAAGGCGAACTGCATGTCGCGCCACTGCACGCCGGCGTCCTTGAGGGCCTCGCGCGCGGCGAAGGCGCCCTGCTGCAGACCGCTGCGCGACGGGGTGCGCCCGAAGGGATGAATACCGATACCGACTATCGCTACGTCCATGGCTGGTTCTCTCTTGTGTTAAACGGTGCTCACGCGCCGTCGATTATTCCACGGGTTTGAAGAAAAAGCTGATGACCTCGTCGCCGTTCTCCTCGACGCGGTAGGGCTCGAACACGACATCCATCTCCATGCCGATGTGCAGCTTCTCGGGATCGCTCTCTGTCAGGCGGCCCTCCACGCGGACGCCGCCGGGCAACTCCAGGTAGCCCACGCCGTAGGGCTTGAAGGTCTCCATCGTCTCCCCGCTGTTGTAGGGCGCCTTGGGCATGAAGCGCTGCACCGTCCAGGTCCACAGGGTGCCGCGCGTGGGCAGCTCCTCCACGGACACGTCTTCACCGGAACAGGCGGCGCAGGACGTGCTGGCGGGAAAGTTGGCAATGCCGCAGCTGTTGCAGCGGCTGCAGAGCAGCGCCGGCTTCTCCGCGGGCCAGGTAAAAAGCCCCTCCGCGATCGGCACCTGGTTAGTCATGGCAGCACTCCGGTTTTGCAGTCCAGATTATAGGGTAAGACCCGGCACACGCGCGGTGGCGCGCTCAGCCCAGCATCAGGCCCTGGCACCAGTTGCCGTGGAAGCCGTTCGGCACGCGTCCGGGGATGTGGATCCTGGCCACCGGCCCATCGTCGAAGTTACCGGCGCTGAGGATCGACAGGAACGCGCCCTCCCCGGGGTTGAACACGAAGTTCACGACCCAGCCGTCCTCCTCGCGCTCGCTGTCGGGATTGGGCACATAGGCCGGCTCGCCGGCGTTGGCCTCTTCACCGAACTCCCACAGCTTGGTCTCGCCGGTTTCGAAGTCGTAGCGCCCGGTGCAGTTGTAGCCGTGGGCGTCGCCCCAGCTGCGATTGGAGGAGGCCGCGAAGCCGTAGCGGTACTCCTTGCCCATGAGGCGCTCGTCGACGCGGGAGAACTCGCAGAATACGTCGGAGAACTGCTCGTTGGTCACGGCCATGGTCTTGGGATCGAGGGTCATGCGGTACATGCGTCGCGGCTGCTTCTCGACACCCGTGCCCTGTGCCTGGGTGAAGGGGATGGAACTGATCCAGACGTAGTCGACAATAATCTTGCCGCCCTTCTCGAAGCCGTTGCAGTAGTGCCAGCTGAAGAAGGGGTCGGTCTCAAAGACCAGGTTGTCGCCGGAGCCCGAGCGCGGGATGGCGATAATCTTGCTGCCGAGTTCGGGCTCCCACATGAACGGGTCTTCGCCCCGCATCGCCTTTTCCACGCTGTGGAAGGCCGGTGCATAGAAAATGATGACGTAGTTCTCGGTGATCTGCAGGTCGTGAATGATGCTCTTGCGATCGAACTCCACGGGAATGGTCTGCTTGTGCTTGCCCCTGGCGTCGAATACCTGCACGTAGTAGTTGGCGCTGTCCCAGCGCTGGGTACAGGAGATGAGGTCGCCGGTGTCGGGGCAGATCTTCGGGTGTGCGGTGAGGGCGTCGCCGGGCTGCAGCGCGCCGTCGTAGTCGTACAGGCCCACGGTCGAGAGGTCGTTGTTCAGCAGGTGCGGGAAGCCGCCCTCCCACATGGCGAGCAGCTTGCCGCCGTGGTACAGCACGTTGGTATTGGCGGTATTGCGGATCGGGCTGGGCTCGCCGCCCGCGTCGATCACTTCCTGGGGCACTTCCAGCAGCTTGCCGACGCTGCCGTAGATGGTGTGGCCGAACTTGCGCTCGGTCATCAGGTGACTGGTCTGCACCCAGCGGTTGCGGTAGTGCACTTTACCGTTGTCGAAGTACATGGCGTGGATCATGCCGTCGCCGTCGAGGGGATAGACGTAGTGGTTGGGCTGGAACGCGGTGTTGGCGCCGTCGCGCATGTACGCCCCCACCAGTTTCTCCGGCACCTTGCCCTCGATCCGCAGCTCGCCCTCGCCAAAATCGCGCTCCTCATCTACCGGCGCGTAATTGCCCTGGAGATAGGGAAAGGCGCTTAAATCCATCTTTACTCCCATCGTTACTTCCTCTGCCTGAATACTCGTGCCCGGCCCGTCGCGATAGCAGTCGGCAAACGAGCCATGTCCCCGAAAACCAGGGGGAAATGATGGTAGCAGCTAGACCCAGTAAAAAACAGTCCCGTCTGTTTCTTTTTATTGGAGCGGGCGTTACAGTGTCAGATGGCAAGCACAGACACCCGGCGAGGAGCACGGCATGAGCAACGTGGAAGACGAACTGGCCCTGCGGGCCCTGATGGCCCGCTACGTAGACGCGGTAAACCGCTACGACGCCGACGCCTGGATCAGCACCTGGGCGGAGGACGGCGTATGGAACCTGCTGGGCAACCCGGTGGAGGGCCGCGAGGCGATCCTGGGGCTGTGGCAGCAGATGATGTCCACCTTCGAATACGCGCTGCTGTTTCCCAGCTCCTGCCTGTTCGAGATCGATGGCGATACGGCCTCGGGCCACTGGTACCTGCACGAGTACAGTCGCGACCTGGAGGGCAACAGCGGCGTGATCCTCAGCCGCTACCTCGACAACTACGTCAAGCGCGATGGCCAGTGGCTGTTCAAGAGCCGCGAGTACGGATTCATCTACAACGGCCCGACGGATTTTTCCGGCGACTTCACCCGCCCCGCCTGAGCGTGACCGGCGGGCCGCGAAGCCCCAGCGGCTGCTCTATACTGGTCAACTCCACCGCGAGAGGAACGGCGCGTGAAACTCGACCATATCAATATCGCCGCACCCGCACCCCTGCTGGAGGCGGCGAAAGACTTCTACTGCAACGCACTGCAGCTGCAGGTCGGCTACAGGCCCGACTTCGGCATCCCGGGGTACTGGCTCTACGGTGGCGATGATCCTATCGTGCACCTGATCGAGAGCGACAACCACGGGGCGGGCGATACGCCCTATTACCTGGATCACGTCGCCTTTGCCCTGCAGGGCCTGCCCGACTTCCTCGCGCGCCTCGATGCGCTGGGGGTGCAGTACGGCGTGATCCGCAACGAGGAGCTGGACCTGTCGCAGGTGTT
>JAWVYG010000409.1:0-3880 GCA_033722815.1 Halioglobus sp. | reverse complement strand
TGCTGCGCCTGCACGCCTGGCACGTTAGAATAGCCGTCCGTGCCAGCAGCCGGCCGTTACGGTACCTGTCACGCCCATACCGCTGTGTAGATTACCGGGTTCCACGCAATGAGTGATGACAAGGCAAACACCGCCCTGAGTTACAAGGACGCGGGTGTCGACATCGATGCCGGCAACGCGCTGGTCGAGCGCATCAAGGGGGTAACGCGGCGCACAAGCCGGCCCGAGGTGCTGGGCGGCCTTGGGGGCTTCGGCGCCCTGTGCGAATTGCCCTCGGGTTACCGCGAGCCCGTGCTGGTGTCGGGCACCGACGGCGTAGGCACCAAACTGCGCCTGGCCATGGACATGGGCATCCACGACACCATCGGCATCGACCTGGTCGCCATGTGCGTGAACGACCTGGTAGTCGCCGGGGCGGAACCGCTGTTCTTTCTCGACTATTACGCCACCGGGGCCCTCAACGTGGATACCGCGGTGGAGGTGGTCAGTGGCATCGGGCACGGCTGCGAGCTCGCCGGCTGCGCGCTGGTCGGCGGTGAAACCGCCGAGATGCCCGGCATGTACGAGGGCGAGGACTACGATCTCGCCGGTTTCTGCGTCGGCGTCGTGGAGAAATCCGGCATCATCGACGGCAGTGCGGTGCGCGAGGGCGACGTACTGATCGGCCTCGGCAGCAGCGGGCCCCACTCCAACGGCTACTCCCTCATTCGCAGGATCCTGGAGGTCACAGGCGCCGACCTGTCCCAGCCGCTGGGAGCAACGACCCTTGGGGAGGCCCTGCTCGCCCCCACCACTATCTACGTGAAGGCAGTACTGGAGCTGCTGCGCCACCTCGAGCTTAAGGCCCTGTCCCACATCACCGGTGGTGGCCTGCTGGAAAATCTGCCGCGCGTACTTCCCGATGGCTGCAGCGCACACATCGACACGGACAGCTGGGAGTGGCCGGAGGTATTTCGCTGGCTGCAAGCCAGTGGCAACGTGGAGACGACCGAGATGTACCGCACCTTCAACTGCGGTGTTGGCATGGTGATTTGCGTGGCACCACAGGACGCGGCGCAGGCCCTGGCCGTACTGGCCCAGTGCGGACAGAGCGCCTGGGAAATCGGCCGTATAGCGGCAGGCGATAACAGCGTCCGCCTGCGGTGAGCACAGCCAGGCTCGCCGTACTCATCTCGGGCCGGGGCTCGAACCTGCAGGCACTGATCGACGCCTGCGCCGACGGCGACATCGATGCCCACATTGTCGTTGTACTGAGCAATAATCCCGACGCCGCCGGGCTGGAGCGGGCCGCTGCTGCAGGTATCGACACCTGCTGCGTGAACCACCGGAACTTCGACAAGCGCGAGGATTTCGACCGCGCGATGATCGCCAGGCTGCTGCCCTTCGACGTCGACCTGGTCATACTGGCCGGGTTCATGCGCATCCTCACCCCCGCCTTCATCGACGCCTATGCCGGCCGGCTGTTCAACATCCACCCATCCCTGCTGCCGAAGTATCCCGGCCTGCACACCCACCAGCGCGCCATCGACGCCGGTGACACCCAGGCGGGTGTCACCGTGCACTTCGTGACGACGGAGCTGGACGGCGGTCCGCCGGTGCTGCAGGCGGTCGTGCCCGTCCTGCCGACGGATTCAGCCGATGAGCTGGCGGCCAGGGTGGTGGTGCAGGAACACGTGATCTACCCACTCGCCGTACGCTGGTTCCTGCAGGGACGCCTGCAACTGGTCGATGGCACGGCCCACCTCGATGGCGAGCCGGTCCCTGCTACGGGTATTCGCTATGTCGAGGGAATGCGTTGAATCCCGAACCGGGGGGGGGGGGGCACTGCCGACTGCAACTGCTGCGCCGCCCAGGCCGCGGTCCTACGCCTTGGGCAGGGTTACCCCGGTCTGGCCCTGGTATTTTCCGCCCCTGTCCTTGTAGCTGACTTCGCACACCTCGTCGGATTCGAAGAAGAGCATCTGCGCCACGCCCTCATTGGCGTAGATCTTCGCCGGCAACGTGGTGGTGTTGGAGAATTCCAGCGTCACGTGCCCCTCCCACTCGGGCTCCAGGGGGGTAACGTTGACGATGATGCCGCAGCGCGCGTAAGTCGACTTGCCCAGGCAAATGGTCAGCACATTGCGCGGGATGCGGAAATACTCCACCGTGCTTGCCAGCGCAAATGAGTTGGGGGGTATGACACACACGTCGCCCGACACATCGACGAAACTGTCCTCGTCAAAGCCCTTCGGATCCACCGTCGCGGAATTGATGTTGGTGAACACCTTGAACTCGCTGGAACAGCGCACGTCGTAGCCGTAGCTCGAGGTGCCGTAGGAGATCAGGCGCTGTTCGCCGCTGGCCCGCACCTGCCCGGCCTCGAAGGGCTCGATCATCCCGTGCTCGGTGGCCATACGCCGAATCCACTTGTCTGACTTGATGCTCACTGCTGTAGTCCCCTGTGTGTCTGCCGACCGCGCGGTCAGTCGTCGGTAATCCTGATTTCGGGGAAGTGTTTCACGGCCCCGGTCGCCTGTGCCGCCAGGGCAGCGTTCACCGCGCTGGCAGCCTCCATGTAAACGGCCGTCTCGGCGGACTCGGGCGCGGCGGCGACCGTCGGCGTCCCGGCATCCGTCTGCTCGCGAATGGCCAGTGACAGTGGCAGGCTGGCCAGCAGCGGCACGCCGTACTCCCGCGCGATACGCCCGCCGCCCTCGGCGCCGAAAATGTGTTCCCGGTGGCCGCAGGCACTGCACACGTGCACCGCCATGTTTTCTATGATGCCCAGTACGGGGATGTCCACCTTGCGGAACATCTCGATGCCTTTCTGCGCATCGAGCAGGGCAATGTCCTGGGGCGTGGTCACGATGATCGCACCCGACACACGCGCCTTCTGCGACAGGGTGAGCTGGATATCGCCCGTTCCCGGCGGCATGTCTATGATGAGAAAGTCCAGCTCGCCCCACAGCGTCTGTTCCAGCATCTGCGCCAGGGCACCGCCCGCCATGGGGCCGCGCCATACCATCGGAGTACGCTCGTTCACGAGGTAACCCATGGACATGGTCTTCAGGCCATGGGCTTCCACGGGGAGCAGCCACTGGCCGTCCTTCTGCTCGGGCCGCACGCCCTCGTCGATTCCCAGCATGAGCTGCTGGCTGGGGCCATAGATATCCGCATCGAGCAGCCCCACGCTGTGGCCCTGCGCCGCGAGCGCCAGCGCCAGGTTGACCGACGTGGTGGACTTACCCACGCCGCCCTTGCCGGAGGCGACGGCCACGATGTGCCTGATCTGGTCCATGACTAACCTGTGACGACTGCGATGAGATAGCGGATGACAAACGCCCGCCCGTTTTCGGGGACGCTAGTATAGGCAGATGCCGCACGTACAACAATGGCGCAGGGGTGGTAGTGGCTCCCCGCTGATGAAAAGCGGCAGCAAACGGGCTATAGTAGCGCCCCTTTTTTACTCACTCCCACAGGGCCAACAGGTAAATGCCGATTACCGCTCCCCGCAAGATCCTGGTGACCAGCGCGCTGCCCTACGCCAATGCGCCACTGCACCTGGGACACCTGCTGGAACAAGTGCAGACGGACATTTGGGTGCGCTTCCAGAAATCCCGCGGGCACGATTGCCTCTACGTCTGCGCCGACGACGCCCACGGCACGGCCATCATGCTGGCGGCGGAGAAGCTCGGCATTTCTCCCGAGGAACACATCGAGGCGATACACGCCGACCATGCGCGCGACAGCGCAGCCTTCCTGATCGACTTCGCCAACTTCCACAGTACCCATTCGCAGGAGAACCGGTACTGGAGCGAGGAGATCTACGCCCGGCTGAAAGCCAACGATCACATCGCCAGCCGCGAGATCACGCAGGCCTATGACCCTCAAAAAAACC
>JAWVYG010000408.1:0-3881 GCA_033722815.1 Halioglobus sp. | reverse complement strand
TGGTTAACCCGCTGGCTGGAATCGCCTCGGGACACTCCCCGGTGGCGCCGCCAGCTGAGCGGTGTCGGACCATAGATGCCACCCACCGTGGAAAAGTCACAACCCGTCGACAACTTTTTTCCGGCCGTATACTCATGGTCAGGCAGCGCGGCGCGCGACATCCCCAACCGATATGTGACTTTCTTTCTCAGCACCGCCTCCATAGTCCGATTACCATCTCACCCAGGGAAAGCCGACGTGCTGTTAACCTTATTGGCTGTTGTTCTGCTGCTGGCCATCAACGGCTTCTTCGTCGCCGCGGAGTTCGCGCTCGTGAAGGCGAGCGGTGTGCGCATGCAGCAGCTCGCCGCAGGCAACAGCGGGCCGGCGCAGCTGGCCGTGCGCATCCAGGGCAATCTCGAGTCCTACCTTGCGGCCTGCCAGTTGGGCATCACCATGGCGTCGCTCGGCCTGGGCTGGGTCGGCGAACCGGCGGTCGCGGCGCTGCTGGAGCCCTTGTTCGCGATGATGGGACTGCCCGATGCGCTGCTGCACACCGTCGCCTTCCTCACCGGCTTTCTCCTGTTTTCCTCGCTGCATATCGTCGTGGGCGAACAGGTCCCGAAGACCCTGGCGATCCGCAGGGCGGAGCCGGTGAGTCTGTGGGTCGCCTACCCACTCCACGTTTCTTACCTGCTGGTGTGGCCGCTGAACTGGCTGCTCAACGCCTCCTCACGGTCCATACTGGCATGGCTCAATATCGCCGAGACCACCCACGCCGACGTGTTCAACGAAGCGGAGCTGAAATCCCTGGTGAGCAGCTCGCAGGAACAGGGCGCCATCGAGGACAACAAGGCGGATATGCTGCACAAGATCCTCGAGTTCGACCAACACCCGGTGGCCAGGGTGATGATTCCGCGGGCGGCTGTGGAGATGCTCGATCTCGCCCGCGAACCGGCGGCCAACGAACGCATCATCGCCGCGACGGGGCACTCGCGCTTCCCGTTGTTTGACAGCCGCCGCGAGGACCCTCTGCTGGGCATCGTGCTCGCGAAAAAACTCTACCTCGCCGTCCTCGAGGGGGATGCGGACGTCTGGTCGCACCTCGAGGACTTCTGCGTTGCCCCCCTCGTCGTACCCGAGAACCAACTCGTGGGCGCGCTGTTCGAGCAGATGCGCGGCGATCGCGTGCACATGGCCGTGGTGGTGGACGAGTACGGGGAGTTTGCCGGTATCGCGACCCTGGAAGACCTGCTGGAGGAAATCGTCGGAGAGATCGAGGACGAACAGGACGATACCCGGAATGACGTGGGTCCCGCGGACATCCGACGACTGGGCGACGGTCTCTGGCAGATAGATGGTATGACGTCACTGCTGGACCTGAACCGCGAATTGCCGTTCCCCCTGCCAACTCGCGAGGACGTCAATACGTTGGGCGGCCTGTTGTCGGCGGGCCTGCAGCGCCTGCCCAGCGCGGGCGACACGCTCCACGTGGACCCCTATCAGTTGACGGTCAAGGACATGGCCGGACGGCGGGTCGGCCGTGTCGAGGTGCGGCAACTATCGCCTGCCGATCCGGCGGATAAGGCGCCAGTGGCGCACAGCGTGGTGGGTGCCTAGGCAGCCTCGTACTCGAGGGCGAACTGGTCCAGCGCGCGGTACAGCCGCATCTTTGCGGCGCTGAGGGAAATCCCCAGGGTCGCGCTGATATCTTCCAGGGAGAGATCGCTATAGAAGCGAAGCTGCAGTACCTCACGCGATTTGGGCGCCAGGTTCCCCAGGGTCTGGGCCACCCGGTCGTCCCGGTCACTCTCCGCGCTCTCCTGTCGCGGCCGCAGCAGTTCCTCGTGCAGCAGGATGAGCTGTGCCACGTGGTCGCGCAGGAGGTGCCGCTCGCCGCGCCGCACGATACCCAAGCACTCCCGGGTGATGATCGTGCTCATCCAGGTACGCAGCGATGAGCGCCCCTCAAAGCCCGGCAAATTGTCGTAAATACGCATCGCCGCGTTCTGGGCGGCATCCATGTCGTCGGCCTCGTTACGCAACACCCGGGCGCAGCGTTCCTGTATCCAGCCGTAGTGCCGCTGTAACAGCGCCGCCCGTGCCCGCTCACCGCGCGCGCCCGCCTGCCTCGCACGGTGCAGCAGGATCTCGTCGTCAACGTCCCGTCGTGGGGGGAAAGCCACTATCTTCGTGGTCATCAGTCACCTCCTTATCACCTCAATGGACCCGGTGCAGGAGAATAGGGGCGGCTAAATGACAAATAAAACTAAATAAAATTGTGATTATTTAAAAAAATATTTATCGTTTAGCCATGGACCTGGAATTACTGCGCACCTTCCTGGAGGTCAACCGGACCCGCCACTTCGGCCATGCCGGAGACAACCTGCACATTACCCAGGCGGCTGTCAGCGCCCGCATAAAGCAGCTGGAATTGCTGCTGGGCGTGCCACTTTTCGTGCGTCGCTACAAGGACCTGCAGCTGACGCCGGAGGGCCACCGGCTGGTGCGGCACGCGGACATGCAGCTGGCGGGCTGGCGCAAGGCGCGGCAGGAGGTGCTCATCGGCGGCAAGAGCCAGCTCACCCTGGGCGGCAGCCTGCGCCTGTGGGACGTGGCCCTGCAGGACTGGTTCCATACGCTGCGGACGCAGCGTCCCGACCTGGGGCTTATCGTGGAAAGCCTGCCCCCGGATGTACTCACGCGTAAACTGCTCGACGGGCACCTGGATGTCATTTTCCTGCTGGAGCCCCCCCAGCTGGAAAACCTGCAGGTAAAGGAAGTGGCCCTCATCGAGCTGGTGCTGGTGGCGCGCGATGCGGACGTCACGCCCGAAGAGGCGCTGGCAGGCGACTACCTGATGGTCGACTGGGGAATGGCCCAAGGGCTCCAGCATCGCCGGTTGTTTCCCGACGCGCCCGAGCCGCAGATTCGCGTGTCCCAGGCAAAAATGGCGCTGGAGCATATCCTGGCAGTCGGCGGTTCCGCCTACCTGCCCGTCCGCATGGTCGCCCCGTTCCTGGAATCGGGAAGCCTGCACGTGGTGCCCGGCGCACCCTCGATCGACCGGCGCGCCCACGCGGTGTTTCCACTGCGCAGCGAAAAGATCGAGCTGATCGAACAGGTGCTGGATCTGTGCGAGTACACGGTTGAACTCGACCCGGGTTTAATGTGAAGCTTTCCGTCCCGGACAGGGGCTCCCGCCACAAAGCCCCGCACCGCGAGAAGCCTTCGTACCGGGTCGGGTCATCAAGGTAATCGTTACGCCTGGCCCCGGCGAGCCGGCACGCCGGCCGAATCTTTTTGCAGTCGCATCGACTTACTAGGCCGATCGAGGGTAAGGAACCATGACCTACAGAATACCGGTTATCAGTTTTTCGGTGGCAGTGGTGCTGGCAATCCCGTTGTGGCTGGATAGCGGGAGCGCCTACGCCACGGCCGAGTCCGACCCCGAAAACGGCTTGCCTGCCGTGTCGCTCACCCGGGAGCTGGTGCAGGACAGACTGGCGACTCTCGATGCCGAGGGCACGGCGCCGGAACTGGTCGAAAGCTACCAGAAGCTCACGGAACTGATCGAGCGGCGAGCCGGCCACACACAGGATCTGGAGTACTTCCTGGCAGCGATGGAGGGCGCCGATGAGCAGGTGGCCGAAATTCGTGCGCGCATCGACGCCATCGATCCGGCCAGCGCAAAGTTACAGGCTCACGGCCTGGCGCTGGAATCGGACAAGGGCCTGGAGGACCTCGTCGAGGACCTGGAACGCGACCTCGCGCAGTGGCAGGACACCCTGTCGACAATTGATCGGCGCATCGCGTCGCTATCGGGCCCCGCAAAATCCGGCCAGGCCCGTCTCGAAGACATCGCGAGGCGCCTGGCGGAACTGCCCGATGCCGGGTCGGTG
>JAWVYG010000407.1:0-3881 GCA_033722815.1 Halioglobus sp. | reverse complement strand
CTGTTTGAGCGCGTTGCCGAGGTCCCCTTCGACTCGGACCGCAAGCGCATGACAACGGTGCACCGTGTGGGCGGCGACGCCGGTGAGATGCCGGCGCAACTGCAGCAGGCCCTGTCCTGCCTGGCGCAGACCCCGCCCGAGTACATCGCTTTTACCAAGGGTGCGGTGGAAAGCCTGCTCGACATCTCCTGCCGGGTGTGGGCGCAGGACCATCCCGAGCCGATGGACGAGGCCTGGCGCGAACGTATCCGGGTTGCCAGCGACGAGCTGGCGCAGCAGGGTATGCGCGTCATGGGGGTCTGCGTGCGCCCGCTAGATTCGGCGCAGGACAAAGCCGAGGACGACCTCATATTCATCGGCATGTTCGGCATCATCGACCCGCCGCGGCCGGAGGTGCGCGACGCGGTGGCGCGATGCCGGGCTGCCGGCATCCGTCCGCTCATGATCACCGGTGACCACCCGCTCACCGCAGCCTACATCGCGCGGGACCTGGGTATCGACGACAAGGGGCGGGTTTGTACAGGGGCGCAACTGCAGACGCTGGATGACGCAGCGCTGGACGCAATGGTGCAGGACGTATCGGTCTACGCCAGGGTGGCACCCCAGCAGAAGCTGAGGATAGTGGATGCGCTGCAACGCGGGCAGCAGATCGTGGCCATGACCGGCGACGGCGTGAACGACGCCCCGGCGCTGAAGCAGGCCGATATCGGCGTGGCCATGGGCATCACCGGCACCGACGTGGCCAAGGAGGCGGCGGATACGGTGCTGCTGGATGACAACTTCGCGACGGTGGTCAACGCGGTGGAGGAGGGTCGTACGATCTTCGCCAACATTCGCAAGTTTGTCACCTATACCCTGACCAGCAACGCCGGTGAAGTCTGGGTGATGCTGCTCGCGCCCTTCCTGGGTATGCCACTGCCACTGCTGCCGCTGCAGATTCTCTGGGTCAACCTGGTCACGGACGGTCTGCCGGGCCTTGCACTGGCCGTGGAGCCCGGTGAGAGAAACGTGATGCAGCGCCCGCCGGTGCCGCCGGGAGTCGGCGTACTCAACCGGCGCATCGCCACGGATATCCTGTGGATCGGCCTGCTCATGGGCGTGGTGTCCCTGGCGACCGGTTACCTGGCGTGGCAGCCCGGTTCCACCGGGCCCGCCAGCTGGCAGACCATGCTGTTCACGGTGCTGACCTTCTCCCAGATGGGCAATGTCCTCGCCCTGCGCTCCAGCAGTGACTCGCTGTGGCAGATAGGCGTGTTTTCCAACCGCCCCCTGATCGCGGCGGTGGCGCTGACCTTCGTGCTGCAACTGGCGGTGATCTACGTGCCTGCGCTGCAGCGTATTTTCTACACCGTGCCCCTCACCGCCGCCGAGCTGCTGGTCTGCCTGGCGGTCAGCAGCGTGGTCTTGTGTGCGGTTGAATTGCGCAAGTACATCGATCGCCGGCGACATGCCTGAGCCCCGCGCCGCATCGCCCATGCCCCAAATGAGTGAAGAAAAGTTGTCCGGAAATATGTTATTGTTCAGCCACTTAGAGAAATGAGACGCCCCCATGCACTGCCCGTTCTGCTCCGCGGATGACACCAAGGTCATCGACTCCCGCCTGGTCGCCGAGGGCGACCAGGTGCGCCGTCGTCGCGAGTGCCTGAGCTGTGCGGAGCGTTTCACCACCTACGAGGTCGCGGAGCTGGTCATGCCCCGCGTGATCAAGCAGAACGGCAACCGCGAGCCGTTCGACGAGGAGAAACTGCGCTCGGGTTTCCTGCGCGCGCTGGAGAAGCGCCCGGTGTCCGTCGAGGACATCGAGGACGTGATCAACAGCATCAAGCACGCCCTGCGCGCCACGGGCGAACGCGAGGTAAAGTCGCTGGTGCTGGGTGAGCTGGTGATGGACCACCTGAAGAAGCTGGACAAGGTGGCCTATGTCCGTTTCGCCTCCGTGTACCGCAGCTTCGAGGACATCTCCGAGTTCCAGGACGCCATCGATTCCCTTAAGGCGGAGCCCGCCGAAGAACAAGCGGGCTGACATCCCCCACCTGCCATGAACAACGAGTTCGACACCCGCATGATGGCGCGCGCCCTGCAGCTGGCGCGTCGCGCGCAGTACAGCGCCATGCCCAATCCCCACGTCGGCTGTGTCCTCGTGCGCGACGCGGAGATTATCGGCGAGGGCTTCACCCAGCCCGCCGGTGGCGACCACGCCGAAGTGCAGGCACTGCGCGCCGCCGGCGATGCCCGGGGCGCGACGGCCTACGTCACCCTGGAGCCCTGCTCGCACCACGGCAAGACGGGCCCCTGTGCCGATGCCCTGGTGCAGGCGGGCGTCACCAGGGTGGTGGCAGCGATGCAGGATCCGAATCCGCAAGTGGCCGGGGCCGGGCTCCACAGTATGCGCAGCGCCGGTATCGAGGTCGAGTGCGGGCTGCTGGGCGACCAGGCGGAGCGGACCATCCCCGGCTTCGCCGCGCGCATGCGGCGCGGCCGCGGGCGCGTGCGCGTCAAGCTGGCCATGTCGCTGGACGGGCGCACCGCCATGGCCGACGGCGACAGCCAGTGGATTACCGGGCCGGCGGCACGACAGGATGTGCAGCGGCTGCGCGCCATGAGCTGCGCGGTGGTGACGGGTATCGGTACGGTGCTGGACGACGACTGCGCGCTGACCGTGCGCAGCGCGGAACTGGGGCTGCCCGAGGACGAGGCGCAACGCGCCAGCGCGCGCCAGCCACTGCGCGTGGTGCTGGATTCACAGTTGCGCACCCCGCCGGCCGCGCGCGTGGTCGACGGCCAGGCGCCGACGCTGCTGTGCCACGACCGGGATGCAACAATGCCGGAAGGACTGTCGTCAGGCAGTGTCGATTTCGTCGCCCTCGAGCGCGGCGGTAATGGCCTGAGTCTCGACGGTCTCTTCGCGGAGCTTCAGCGGCGGCAATGCAACGAAATTCTGGTAGAATCTGGCCCCCGCCTGGCGGGCGCCATGCTGCAGGCGGGGCTTGTCGACGAGTTGATCGTTTACATGGCCCCGTGCCTGCTGGGAAACCTGGCGCGTCCCCTGCTGGAACTGCCGCTGCACGCCATGTCGGAGAAGGTTCAGCTGCAATTCCAGGATGTGCGCAAGGTCGGTGACGACTGGCGCTTTAGCGCGATCCCGGCACAGCGGCGCAACTGACAGGAATCACTATGTTCACAGGTATCATCCAGGCGGTTGGCGAAATCGCCGAACTCGAGCCGCGCGGCGGCGATATGCGCCTGCGCGTGCACACCGGCAAGCTCCCCCTGGATGACGTGCAGCTGGGTGACAGCATCTGTACCAACGGCGTCTGCCTCACGGTGACCGAACTGCCCGGAGACGGTTACTGGGCGGATGTGTCGGGCGAGTCACTGAAGCTCACGACGCTGGGTGACCTGCGCCGCGGCTCGGCGGTCAACCTCGAAAAGTCCCTGACGCCGAGCAGCCGCCTGGGCGGCCACATCGTCAGCGGGCACGTCGACGGGGTCGGCGAAGTGGTCAGCCTCGAGAGCGATGCGCGCTCCGTCAGGTTCGTACTGCGTGCCCCGGCGGCGCTGGCAAAGTACATCGCGCACAAGGGCAGCATCTGCGTCGATGGCACCAGCCTGACCGTCAACGCTGTCAGCGGTGCCGAGTTCGATCTCAATATCATCCCCCAGACGATGGCGGAGACGGTGTTCAGCACCTACCAGGCGGGCACCCGGGTCAACCTGGAGGTCGATGTCATCGCCCGCTACCTGGAGCGCCTGTTGCAGGGTGAGGCCGCCGCGAATCCCGATGCCTCCGGCCTGTCGCTGGACAAGCAGGCCGAGCACTGTTACCTCGACCGTTAGAGCCCCCGGGATATGACGATGGAATTGAACAGTGTCGACTAGTT
>JAWVYG010000406.1:0-3890 GCA_033722815.1 Halioglobus sp. | reverse complement strand
GCGAGCGCCGAGATTCGCGTGCGCGTGTCCTATGTCGATGCCCTGGCCACGACGGAGGAACTGGTCTCCGATGAGTTGGTTGCCGGGCCCCTGTTGCCGACGGAGCCGCCGGGTGACGGTGGCGAGGACGATACCGAGACGACCATCATCGTCGAACCCACGACGCCGGTGGAAAATCCGGGTTCCGGTGAAGGCGCCGGCGATCCTGCGGGCGCAGCACCCGGCAGTGGCAGCCGGCCGGTGGAAGACCTCCCCGGCGCTGCTCCGCAACCGACCGAAGAGCTAGCAGCGGAAGATGCCGATGGCAAACCGCCGGAAGTGGCCGATGAGAGCGCTGCCGCAGTCTATGCCTCCTCCGGCGTGCCGCGCACCGTCGCGACCGAGCCCGCCACTGCGCAGGAAACCCTGCAATACATCGAGGCGGCCAACGACGGCCTGGTGATTATGGATCCGCTGGCCGAGGCGCGGCCCGTAGCGGCCGAGCAGGGCGGGGCACAGCAGGTGACGGGCCAGGAGCTGGAGCGCCTGCTGCGCGCGACGGCCGTGAAAGACGAAATCCGCCACGTCGAGGCGGTGCTCAACAGCCCGGCGATGTGGCGCGGCATCGAGGCGATGAAGCAGGATATGGACAGCGGCTCCATCCAGAGCGAGGAGTTCGTGGTCCAGGTGGTGAGTACCACCGGGGCCGGGGTGATGGCCGGTATCGTGGCCTATGCGCTGCGCGGCGGCGCGCTGATGGCGAGCCTGATCAGTGCCATGCCACTGTGGGGCGTCTACGACCCGCTGCCGATACTGGCAACGAAAGACGATCGCAAGAAGAAATCTGATAAAGAACGGGAAGCCTCCGGCGACGCGAAGAAAAGCGGCGAGGTCGAGGCCCTGTTCGAGTAGCTTAAGAAGAAGACAAAGGGGATAACACAATGAAACCCAAGATGAATCCGCTGGTGAGGGTCAGCTTCGGCCTGATCATGCTCACACTGAGCATGCTCTTCGTGGGAGACTGGCTGGGGCTGGTGCCGGACCGCCAGTCGGTCAACCTCGAGGTGCGCAAGAAGTTCAGCGAGTCACTGGCCATCCAGTTCTCCTCGCTGGCGCAGTCGGGCGATTCGCGCCATATCCGCACCACTCTCGAATCGCTGATCAAGCGGAACCCCGAGGTCGGCTCGGCTGCCTTCCGCTTCCTCAGTGACGGCGACTCCATAGAGGTGGGCGACCACGCCACCCACTGGACCCTGGCCGCAGACGCGGTCAAGTCCACCGCCGACCAGGTGATCGTGCCGATCTACCGCGGCAACGAGCGCTGGGGCTCGCTGGAGCTGCGTTACGTCGAGCCATCGGATCGCTGGTACTCGGCGATTACCGACGACAGCTTCCTGGCGCTGGTGCTGTTCATCGCGCTGTCCGGCTTCATGCTGTACATGCTGTTCCTGCGCCGCGTACTGCGTGAGCTGGACCCCAGCAAGGTGATTCCCGACCGTGTGAAGCACGCCTTCAACACGCTGGCGGAGGGCGTGATGATCCTGGACGAGGAGGGCCAGATCGTGCTGGCCAACAACGCCTTCTGCGACAAGTCGGCGCTGGATGAGAGAAAGGTCGTCGGTATGAAGGCGCGCGACCTGAACTGGAGCGTCTACCAGACACAGACGCCGGTGCTGGATGATCGCCTGCCCTGGATGCGTGTGCTGTCCGGCGGCAAGGGCCTGACCGGGGAAAAGCTGACCATGCACGGCGGCTCCAACCTCGAACGCTCCTACGCCGTGAACTGCACCCCGATCCGCGACGAGGGGGGTGAGGTGCGCGGTGTGATCACCACGTTCGACGACCTGACCGAGCTGGAGGAGCGCAACGAGGTCCTGAAGAAGACGCTGACGGACCTGAAGCAGACCCAGTTCGACGTGGAGATGAAGAACAAGGAGCTGCAGATTCTCGCGACGCGTGATGCCCTGACCGGTGTACTGAACCGCCGTTCCTTTACCGACCAGTTGGGCGCGCTGTACGACGCCTCGCGAGAGTACAGTACCGACCTCGTCTGCATCATGGTCGACATCGACCACTTCAAGCGCATCAACGACAACTACGGCCACTCCGTGGGCGACAAGATCATCAAGTTCGTCGCGGACGTGCTGGGCAAGCAGGTGCGCAAGGGCGACCTCGTAGCCCGCTACGGCGGTGAGGAATACTGCGTCGTGCTCGACGGGTCATCGGTGGAACACGCAATCACCGTGGCGGAGCGCATGCGCAAGGAGATTACCAAGGGTGACCCGGGTGTCTTCACCTCGTCGCTGCGCGTCACCGCGAGTTTCGGTATCGCCGCGCTGGACGACACCGTTGACAGCAAGGAAGCGCTGATCAACAACGCCGACAGGGCCCTGTACCTCGCGAAGGAGAGCGGGCGTAACAAGGTCTCGGTATGGGAAGGGGAGACAGCGGCCCCTGCGCGCACCGAGGCGGAGATCATCGAGCTGGCGGATCACCTCGATGCGGCCGCGGGGCAGGGCGCCTCCGCGGAGCAGGTGGACGCCAGCGCGCGTATCCAGGAGCTGGAGCGCATCGCCCAGGAGAAGGCAGACCTGCTGGACCAGTACGTCTCACACGATGCGCTGACCAACCTGCCGGAGCGCAACCTGTTCATCGACCGCATCGACCAGGCGCTGCACCGCGCCGAGCGCGAGGGGCATGTACTGGCGGTGATCTCACTGGCGCTGGACAACCTCCGCAGGATCAACGATAACCTGGGCTACGAAGTGGCCGAGAAGGTGCTGCGTATCAGCGCCGAGCGGCTGCGCGATGCCCTGCGCGCCTCCGATGCCATATCGCTGATGTCACCGGTGGATCCGGATGCCACGATCTCCAAGCTCAGCGAGAGCGAGTTCGGCCTGCTGCTGCCGGTGGTGAGAGACAGCGAGTCGATCGCCTGGATCATAAAGCGCATGCTGGATTCCCTGCAGGAGAATATCTACCTCGCCGACCACAACATCACCGTATCGGCCAATGTCGGCATCGGGGTATTCCCCAACGATGGCGACGACGCGGTGGCGCTCATCCGCAACGCGAGCGTATCGCGCTACTACGCAGAGCAGCAGCCGGGCTCGAACAACGTCGAGTACTACTCCGAGGATATCAACCGTGTCTCGCGGCAGCAGATGCACCTCGAGAGCCAGATGGCCGATGCGATCGACCGCGAGGAGTTCACATTGCTCTACCAGCCGAAGATCGACCTGGTCAGCAACGAGATATGCGGCTTCGAGTCGCTGATTCGCTGGAACCACCCCACGCGCGGTGTGCTGACGCCGAACGAGTTTATCGATATCGCCGAACGCACGCGCATGATCAACCTGATCGGCGACTGGGTGATGCGCGAGTCGTGCCGCCAGGTCAAGGCGTTCAACGCCGTGTCATCGCGGCCGCTGTCGGTGTCCGTGAACATGTCGCCGGTACAGTTCTCCCAGCCGGACCTGGTGGGCAAGGTGATGGGCATCCTGGAGAGAGAAGGTGTCGGCGCCGACCAGCTGGAGATCGAGCTGACGGAAAACTGCCTGCTGGACAGGGTCGACCTCGCGTTCGATATCCTCGGCAAGCTGCAGTACAACGGCATCAGCGTCTCGATCGACGACTTCGGTACGGGCTACTCCGGCCTGAGCTACCTGCGGACGCTGCCGATCAACGTGTTGAAGGTGGACCGCTGTTTCGTGGCGGATATCGACTCCGACGGGCACGACACCGCCATCGTCGCTGCGATTATCAGCATGGCGAAGGCGCTGGAACTGAAGGTTGTCGCCGAAGGTGTGGAGACGGCCGGCCAGTTGCAGACGCTCAGGCGACTGGGTTGTGAAGAGGCCCAGGGCTACCTGTTCAGCCGCCCGATACCCGCCGAGGAAGCACTGAAGCTG
>JAWVYG010000405.1:0-3898 GCA_033722815.1 Halioglobus sp. | reverse complement strand
GGGCGAATGGCGAACCCCCCGGAGGGCCCCGGGTCCTCCAGCAGTCTCTGCAGCTCATTTGCGCTGAGGATGTCGGGATGCATGCCGTAGCCGAACTCCTCGAGAATCGCGCGCTGCGCGTCAGACACGGCGGCAAACCCGGTGGCGACGATGATCGCCGCGACGTCGCGCTCCTCGGGTAGGGGTATAGGCTGGTCGAAGTGGATGGCGTCGTCGTCGCAGGCCTGGACGCAGCGCTGGCAGGGCAGGTAATTGGGCGGGCTGTTGAGGCAGGCGTCGATGTCGATGCTGTAGATATCCGGGATCGTCTGCGGCAGCGGGCTATGGATCGCCTTACGAAAGGTCAGGTTGGCGTCGTACTCGTTGGGCACGACTTCCGGGCACACCGGCACACAGTGATTACAGCGCGTGCAGTCGGCGCTGACATAGCGCGGCTGCTCCTGCAGCGTGACGCGAAAGTTGCCGGCGTCTCCGCCGACTGCGCGCAGTTGCGTGAGTGTGCGGCACTCGACCGCCGGGTCCTCGGCCAGCGCGCCCAGGCGCGGGTCCGGGCAGTCCGCAGACAGCAGCGCCGCGCCGCGTTTACCGCCCAGGATCGGGCGCCGTTCCACGACAAGGGCGCGGCTGCCTGCGCCGGCTACCTCTGCGGCGGCCTGCATCCCGGCCAGCCCGCCGCCCAGCACCAGCACCGTGTCGCTCATGCGGTCGCTCCGCCAACGGCAGGTGCGCTAAATTCCAGGCCCGCGGACAGCGCCTCGAGATTGAGGGCGACGGCGTCGGGCTTGACCGTATCGCGTATGGCCTGTTCGACGGCATCGCGGCTGACCAGTGCGGTCTGCGCCACCACGCAGCCCAGCAGTACGACGTTGGCCACGATGCGCCTGCCCAGTTCCTCGGCGATGCGTGTGGCAGGCAGCGCGAGCGCTGCGGCGCCGGGTTCCGGGGTGACCAGGTCCTGCTCGATGATCAATAGTGCCTCCGGGCGCAGGTCGGCGGCAAACCTGCCGTAGGCCTCCTGGAACAGCACCGCCAGCACATCGGGTTGGGTGACGTAGGGGTAGTCGACCGGCTCGGTGGCGATGATGACGTCTGCGCGCGAGGCGCCGCCGCGGGCCTCCGGGCCGTAGGACTGGGTGAACACCGCCTCCTTGCCGTCGTACAGGCTGGCGGCCTTGCCCAACAGGGTGCCGGCCAGCACGATGCCCTGGCCGCCGAAACCGCCAAAGCGGACCTCGGTACGCGCGGCGCTCATGCGGGCACCTCGCCCACGGGATGAAAGGGCTCGCGCTCGATATCGACGAAATCGCCGACATAGATCGGGCGCGACTCGTCGGTGAGATCGATGTCCAGGTCGTCGAAGTCCGGCAGTCCCTCGGCGATGCGGCAGCGCTGTCGGTACACGTCCATCTCCGCCATGCCGTCGGCGAGGTCGTTGGCGCGACCGAAATTCGTGGGGCAGGGCGACAGTGCCTCGATAAAGCTGAAGCCCGGTTTGTTCAGGCCGCGCAGGATCGCGTCGCGCAGCTGGCGCACATGCAGGATGGTCCAGCGCGATACCATGCAGGCGCCGGCGGCACGCGCGAGGTCCGGCAGGTTGAAGGGGCGGTCCAGCACACCCTCCGGCGCGGTGGCCGTGTGGCTGCCGCGGGGCGAGGTCGGCCCCGCCTGTCCGCCCGTCATGCCGTAGTTGAAGTTGTTGATACAGATAACCGTGAGGTCGACGTTGCGCCGCGCGGCGTGGATCAGGTGGTTGCCGCCGATGGCCGCCAGGTCGCCGTCCCCGCTGATCACGGTCACGCGCAGTTCGGGTTTGTGCACGGCGATGCCCAGTGCGAAGGGCAGGGCGCGGCCGTGGGTGGTGTGGTAGGAGTCGACGTTGACATAACCCGCCGCGCGACCGCTGCAGCCTATCCCGGACACGCAGACATGCTGCTGCAGGTCGACACCCGAGGCGGCCATGGCATCGACGTAGCAGTGGATCACCGTGCCGATACCGCAGCCGGGACAGAGGATGTGGGGAAAACGGTCCGCCCGCAGCAGGCCGTCATTGGGGTGCGAGCTCGCGATGACCGGCGCGGAGTCACTCATTGCATGGCCTCCAGCAGCTGCGTCGGCGTCGGCATGGCGCCGCCGGCGTGATTGACGCGCACGATGGGCAGCTGCGTCAGACGCTCCACTTCCCTGCGCAACTGGCCGAGGTTGACCTCCGGCACCATGAAACGGCGCACCGTGCCCTGGTCGAGCAGCGCGCGCACGCGGCTTTCGGGGAAGGGCCAGATGCTCTGCAGGCGCAACATGCCGCACTTCATACCGCGCTCGCGTGCCAGTTTCACTGCCTCGCGGGCCGAGCGGGACGTGCAGCCGAAGGCGACCACCACGGTCTCGGCGTCGTCCAGTTCCAGTTCCTCGTACATCTGGATGTCCGCCGCGTTGAGTCGCACCTTGTCCACCAGGCGGTTGACCAGCGCATCGTGGGTCGCGGCATTCAGGGCAGGATAGCCGCGCTCGTCGTGGGTCAGTCCCGTCATGTGCACGCGGTGGCCCTCCCCGGCGTGGGCGATTGCAGGCACCCCGTCCTCCCCGACGGCATAGGGCAGGTGCCTGGCCTCGCCGGGGGCATGGTCGGGCCCCTTGCGCGGGTAGCGTACGATAGCGTCCGCCGCGGGAATCTCGACGCGCTCGGTCATGTGCGCGACCACCTCGTCCATCAGCAGGAACACCGGGATGCGATAGCGGTCGGCGACGTTGAAGGCGTGCACGGTGAGATCGAAGCACTCCTGCGGGGAGTCCGGGCTGAAGGCGGCGATGCCGTAATCCCCGTGCGAGCCCCAGCGGGCCTGCAGGATGTCCGACTGTCCCACCATGGTGGGCAGGCCGGTGGACGGCGAAGCGCGCTGTACGTCGACGATGACGATGGGGATTTCCATCATGGCCGCCAGCCCGATACTTTCCATCATCAGGCTGAAACCGGGCCCCGAGGTGGCCGTGAAGCTGCGCGCACCGGCGGCGGAAGCGCCGACAATCGCCATGATGCTGCCCAGTTCATCCTCCATCTGCACGAACTTGCCGCCCACGGCGGGCAGGCGTGCGGCCAGGCGCTCGGCGATTTCGGTCGATGGCGTGATCGGGTAGCCGCCGAAAAAATCCATACCGGCGGCGAGGGCTCCCTCGGCACACGCGTGGTCCCCCAGCATGAAGTGGGTGCCGCTCAGGACGCGCCCGGTTGCGGCCGCTGCGGCAGTCATCGCCCGGCCTCGTCGTGGTTGCGCTCGATCTCAAGGGTGTAGATCGCCAGCTCCGGACAGATCAGGTTGCAAAAGCCACAGTGCACGCAGGCGTCCTCCCGGCCTGCCGCGATGACCGGGTAGTGGTAGCCCTTGGCATTGCTGTCGGCGGAGAAGGCGAGCACGTCCTCGGGGCAGTAGCCGACACAGAAGCCGCACTCCTTGCAGCGCTCGGGGATGACATGTACCTCACCACGCGGAACATGGGCGCGGTCGATATCCATCGGACGCCGACCGGGGGTGCTCTGTGCCACTGTAAATCCTTATTCGTTCTGAAGGGAAGCCACACCTGACTGAGGCTAGCAGCTGCAGGCGCCCGCGTAGTTGCGCTGGCGCAAAAAAAAATGAACAGAGTTGCAGTAGCGCCGATTGGTGCGGGACGGTCGGGCGGGCCGCGCCGGTAGGAATCTCCGGGGTGTGGCCCGGGCGGTCGGGTGCCGGGGCGCCTGGATGGCGTAATCCCGCGGGCCGCGCCCGGGTAGTACGCGAGCTGGCGCGTCGCACCGGGCGGTTGTGCGGCGGGAATCTGGTCGGCAGTGGTGCGAATGCGCCCGATATTATTCTATTTCTGGCTTCATGAATGCTTCTTAACTAACTGTATTTAAATGATTTAT
>JAWVYG010000404.1:0-3909 GCA_033722815.1 Halioglobus sp. | reverse complement strand
TTCCGGGGTCAGGGCCTCGCCGGCGCCGATGGCCGCGCCTGCAGCGGTGCGCCTGCGCGTGGTAGCGGCCATGGCTTGCCAGGGGTCGTGGCTGCCGAAGGGCGCATCGCTGCCGGCGGCCAGCGCGATGCCCGCGTCGACGAAGCCGCGCAGCCGGTACAGCCAGGGCTGGTCGCGCGGCTCCACCTCGGCGAGGTAGCGGTCACCGCGCTCGGCCACGAAGTGCGGCTGGGTCACGACTCGCAGCCCCATCTCGCCGATCAGCGGCATCAGCTCCGGCGGTGTGACGGACGCATGCTCGATGCGATCCCCGGGCCGCGTGCCCGATTGCTGCAGGCAGGCCAGCGCGAACACCAGCTCGACGCGGCTGGCGCAGTGGATGGCGACACGGCGGTCCTGCCTGCGCGCCGATTGGATGCTGCTGACAACACACCCTATGTCCGGCAGCTGTGATTCCAGCAGGTGGATCTTGTACTCGGCGCAGCGCAGTTCGGGGCGCGACGGCAGCTCGCCCAGTTCACTGCCTCCCATCATGCGCATGTCCTGGCGCAAGCGACCGCTGCGCTGCTCGCGCTGGAAGTGGTGCCACTGCGCCGGGCCGTTGTGCGGCGTGGTGTCGGTAATGCCGGTGATGCCGCAGGCGGCCAGCCGGGCGCTCGCCGCAGCCAGCGGCGGCAGGCTGCTGCCGCGTTGCGCGGCGAGCCACGCGTCGCATTCGTAGAGCCTGCCGGTCGGTATGCCGTCCCTGCGTTCGATCCCTGCGGGCAGCGAGGATGCCTGCGCTTCGTCCAGCAGACCCAGTTGCCGCAGGGCCGCGCTGTTGAGTATCCAGAGTCTGCCGCCGCGATGCTGCACCCGCACAGGCCGCTGCGGGATGTGCCGGTCCAGCCAGTGGCGATCGATGTCGCCGGCGACGATCGGGTGGTAGCCGATCCCGCGCAGCCAGCCGCTGCCCGCCGCCTGCCGCTGTAACAGGGTCGCCAGCCCGGCCGCGTCGTTGACCTGTGGCGGACCGCAGTGCACCGAATCCAGCGACGCGGCGAGCGAGGCCAGGTGTATATGGTGATCGTGCAGGCCCGGCAGCAGCGCGCCGCCGTCGGCGTCGATGACCGTTTCCGCTGCCGCGGGCACGATGTGCGGCGCCATCCGCTCGATGACACCGTGCGCGAGGCGCACGTCCAGCGTGCCGCGCCCGGGGACGTCGCAGTTCCTGATCAGGCAGGACACGGAGCGTCCCCGCGGCCTGCAAAGGCGATACAGTGGCGCACGGTCTGCGCCAGTGACAGTGACACCAGATGCCCGCCGCCCGCGCGCCAGGAATATAGTGCGGCAACGGCGGCGTGCAGGCCGGTCAGCGGGTCGGCGATGGCGTCACCGCAGACCAGCCACCTGCCGGTCGCCCGGTGCAGGAGCGCGGACAACCCGGCCGCTACGCCGGCATCGTCGCCGTAGGCGATCCAGTTGGCCTGCGGCTCGCTTCGACCGTGCCCCGTGATGCTGATCCAGCTCAGCCCCGGGCGCGCCGGCAGCAGCGACTCGGCGCAAATGCCCATCTGGCGCAGGGCGCGCGGGCGCGAGCCCTCGATGACGATGTCGGCCGTGTCGATCAATGCCCCGAGCTGTTCCCTGCCGGCGGGACATGCCAGATCCAGTTGCAGCGCTTCCTTGTCGCGGTTGAGGAAATCGAAGAACGCCCGCGACCCGTTGCGCGCGCCGTCGACTCGCGTGCTGCTCTCGACCTTGATCACGCGCGCGCCGGCCCACTGCAGCAGGCGGCTGCACAAGGGCCCGGCCCACAGCGAGGACAGGTCTACGACCACCGGCGCGCGCCCGCCGTCGCGTACCGGCGCGCCGTGCTGGCTGCGCTCAACCCAGTGTGCAGGCTGCTCATCGACGGTGCCTGCGTCGGCGACCGCCAGGCCCAGTAATCTTCCCTGCTCGACCAGCACGGCGCTGTCGCACCGCGTTACCCGCTCGGCGATGGCGTTCCAGTTGTGCGGCACCGATTGCAGCAGCCAGGCATCCAGCAGGCGCCAGTCGCCCTCGCGGGCGAGGTTCAGCGCGATGACGCCGTCGCGTGTTCGCAGCAGGCGGCAGCTGCCGCCGGGGGAAATACTGCCGCGTGCGCGCAGCGCGGTGAGAGTCGCTCGCAGGGTCAGCAGCTCCGCGCCGCCGCCGCCGTAGGGCAGGGGTGTCGCGGCTAGCTCGCGGAAAGCCGCCAACGCGCCGTCGGCGTAGCAGGCCAGGGGCAGTGGGCAGCGTTCGACCGGCTGCGCGGGCAGGCCGGTCAGGCGGTCGAGGCCGCACTGCCGCCAGCGTTCGTCGCAGGTTGTGGTGGTAACCGGCGCCGTCGGTTGCGCGGCATGTTCCACGTCTGCCAGGAGTCGCCGGCAGTAGTCCCGCGCTGCGGCGGACAGGGGGGTGCCGGATGGTACCGGCGCTGTGCTCGCGTTGTGCATGGCGCTAGGTTAGGCGCTGCGCCGCGTGCAGACAAGCCGCTGTACGTGCGTGTGCCGCCGCGTCAGCTGGCCGCCGCCTCCGCCGCCGCTTCCTCCGCCAGCCTGGCCTTCTCCTCCTCGCGCTCGAGGTACTTCAGCCACTGGCCGGCCAGTTTCTCCGTTTTCGGCTCGCGTCCGGCGGCGGCGAAGGCGCGCCGCGCGCCGCGGTAGTCCTTCTGGTTGAACAGGGACATGCCGAGCAGGAGCCGGGCGCCGCCGGGATCCTTCAGCCCGCCCTTGGCGAACGCCTTGCCCAGGCTGGACTCGGTGTCGCGCCAGCGCAACAGGCTGGCATAGGTGCGCGCCAGCGTGACGTACAGCTCGCCGTCTTTGGACAGCGCCGCTGCGCGCGACAGCGGCTCTATGGAGCGCTCGATATTGGCCGCCATGGTCCAGGCCTGGCCCAGCATGCGCAGGTTCTGTTCCGTCTCGGGTACGTTCTCGGACGCTATCTCGCTCTGCAACAGGGCGGCGGCCTTGTAGGGGATTTCATGCAGCATGTAGAGGCTGGCGAGATTGATCTTCTGGCTCGGGGTTCTCAGGCTGCCGCGCTCGTACAGCGGCTCCATCAGGGCCAGCTGCTTCTCGCTGTCGCCCAGTTCACCGTGAATCGCCGCCATGTTCAGCAGGTAGCGATCGCGCGGGTACAGGCTGACCATGCGCTGCAGCACCCGCAGCATGCTGGCGAAATCGTTGCGCTGGTAGTGGATCGCGTTGAGCAGCTGCAGCCAGTTTTCCTTCGGCTGCAGGTCGCGCTGCTCCTGCAGGCGCATGGCCTCGTTGATCGCCTGCTCGGCGGTGTCCATCTGCTCCAGCCGGTAGTGGGCCTGGGCCTTCAGGGCATAGTGCGTGGGCTGCGGTTCCTCGCTGATCTTCAGCAGGCGGTCGATGTACTCCAGCGCGGCAGCGTAGTCCTCGGTCACCATGTACAGCTGTCCCATTGTCATGAGGACGTTCTGCTGCATGCCCAGCGGCAGGTCGCGGGTCTCGGCGACGCGTTGATAGGCGGCCAGCGCGCCCGGGTAGTCGCCGCGTTCGTACGCCACGTAGCCCGCCAGGAACCAGGTCTGCGCCGCCTCGTAATCCGACAGCTTTTCCCGCTGCAGCGCCTCGAGCCTGTCGGCGGCGCGATCGAGTTCGCCGGCGTCGATCAGCTCCTGCACGTCCAGCACTTTCTCGTACACGGCCTGGCGCAGACCGCCGGTGCGGGCGGGTTTCCGCTGGGCCTCGGCGCTCGCTACCGTCAGCACGACGAGCAGCAGCAGGCACAGGCCGCTAACGCTTGATTTCATCGGGTATCTCATAGATGAAACGGTTGGTGACGTCGTGAACTTCCACCGCCTCGCCGTCTATGACGCGCGGCTTGTACTTGAATTTTTCCGCCGCGGCGATCGACGCGCGGTAAAACAGC
>JAWVYG010000403.1:0-3915 GCA_033722815.1 Halioglobus sp. | reverse complement strand
GATCGCCTTCCCGTTCGATCTCGACCCCCACGGACAACCGGCCTACTGGCGCGACGTCGGCACGGTCGATGCTTACTGGGCGGCCAACCTGGAGCTGATCGAAGTCAGCCCGGAGCTGAACCTGTACGACCGCGACTGGCCTATCTGGACCTACCAGGACCAGGTGCCGCCGGCCAAGTTCGTCTTCGATGACGACGATCGCCGCGGCATGGCGGTGGATTCCATGGTGGCCGGGGGCAGCATCGTGTCCGGCTCCTATGTACGCGACTCGCTGTTGTTCAGCAACGTCAACGTACACTCGTTCTCGGAGATCGAGCGTTCCGTCATCCTCCCCGAGGTGTCGATAGGGCGAAACAGTTCCATCACCAATACCATCATCGACAAGGGCTGCGACATACCGCGAGGGACCGTCATCGGCAGCGATCCCGAGGCAGACGCGGAACGTTTCCACGTCACCGAGGGCGGCGTGGTGCTGGTAACGCCTGAAATGCTCGGCCAGCGGATGCACCATGCAAAGTGAGGGCCCGATGAGCGTGGTGCTGCTGTGGCATATGCACCAGCCGGAATATCGCGACCTGCGCAGCGGCGTTACCCACCTGCCCTGGACCTACCTGCACGCTATCAAGGATTACGTGGACATGGCGGCGCACCTGGAGGCGCAGCCGGCGGCCCGCGTCGTGGTCAACTTCACGCCTATCCTGCTGGAGCAGATCGAGGACTACATCGCCCAGGTCGATTCCTTCCTCAATGGCCACGGCACCATCCGCGACCCGGTTCTGTCGCAGCTGGCCGAACCGGCTCTGCCCAGCAGCGAGGAGGATCGGCTGCGCCTGGTGCAGTACTGCCTGCGCGCCAATCGCGAGCGCATGATCGATCGTTTCGCGCCCTACCAGCGCCTGGCCAGCATGGCCGAGTGGTACGAGGCACACCCGCGCAGCCTCATCTACGCGTCCAACCAGTTTATCGCGGACATCCTCATGTGGTACCACATCGCCTGGATGGCCGAATCGGTGCGGCGCAACGACCCGCGCATCGCCAGGTTTATCGACAAGGAGGTCAATTTCACGCTGCACGACCGGCGCGAGCTGCTGGAGATTTTGCTGGAGCAGCTGCGTTCGATCGTACCGCGCTACCGCGAGCTGGCGCAGCAGGAGCGCGTCGAGCTGTGCATGAGTCCCTACGCCCACCCGATCGTGCCGCTGCTGATCGATATGGAGTGCGCCCGGGATGCCATGCCGCAGGCCCACCTGCCGGTGGCGGAGGACTACCCGGGCGGGCGGGAGCGCGCACTGTGGCACCTCGACCACGGTCTGGCGGTATTCGAGCGAGTGTTCGGCAGACAGCCCGCCGGCATCTGGCCGTCGGAGGGCGGCGTCAGCCAGGAGGCGCTGCAGCTGTTTGCCGAACGCGGCTTCCGCTGGGCCGCCAGCGGCGGCAGCGTGCTGCACAACAGCCACGACAACGACGATGACGACTGCACCCACAGGGTGTACCGCTTCGGCGACGCCGACATCGACTGCATCTTCCGCGACGACGGCCTGTCAGACCTGATCGGGTTCACCTACTCCGACTGGCACGCAGAGCACGCGGTGGCCAACCTGGTGGGTCACATGGAGAATATCGCCGAGTTGTGCCCCGACCGCGAGCGCTGCCTGATCACCATCATCCTCGATGGCGAAAACGCCTGGGAGTACTACCCCGAGAACGGCTTCCATTTCATCACGGAGCTGTACGCGAAGCTCGCCGAGAATCCACTGCTGCGCATGTCCACGCTGTCGGAGTTTCTCGAGCGCGGTTCGCCGGAACCCTTGCACGAAGAGCGCCTGGTCGCCGGCAGCTGGGTCTACGGCACCTTTTCCACGTGGATCGGCGACCCGGACAAGAATCGCGCCTGGGACCTGCTGGTCGAGGCGAAACGCTGTTTCGATGAACAGGTCGCCCGCGGCAACCTGGCCCCGGATGAGCTCGCGGCTGCCGAACAACAGCTCGCGATATGCGAGGGCTCGGACTGGTTCTGGTGGTTCGGCGACTACAATCCGTCTGCAACCGTCGGGCAATTCGACTACCTGTACCGGCTCCACCTGGCCAACCTGTACCAGCTGCTCAAGCTGGAGGCGCCGACCAACCTGTCCGAGGTGATCTCCCGGGGCGGCGGCGCGCCCAGCCGCGGCGGCGTCATGCGGCACCACAGCGAGTCCGGCGGGGCATCCTGATGAGCGCCCTGCTCAGCTGCCGCAGGGCTGGCGTGTTGCTGCACCCCAGCAGCCTGCCCGGGGACGGCCATTGCGGCACCTTCGGTGCGGACGCGCGCAAATTCATCGATCTTATCAGCAGCGCGGGACTGCAGATCTGGCAGGTACTGCCGCTGGGCCCGACTCACGCCGATGGCTGTCCGTACCAGTCGCTGTCGGTGCACGCCGGCAATCCCGAACTGATCGACCTGCAGTGGCTGGTCGAGCGCGGCTGGCTGAAACCGGCCGAGGCTGCACAGGGCGCGCACAGCGCCGCACTCAAACACAGCGCACTGGACCGCGCCAGTGAGCGCTTCGCTGCCAGCGGCGGCAGCATGGCGGCCGAGTACGCCGCGTTTGTCGACGGCGCATCCTTCTGGCTGGAGGACTACCTGCGTTTCCGCGCCTTCCGGGAGGAGCAGGGCGGCAGGCCCTGGACCCGCTGGCCCGAGCCGCTGCGGCACCAGGACCCGGTGGCCTGTGAGGAGGCGGCCGTGCGCCTGGCCGACAGGATCGATACGCTGCGCTTCCACCAGTTCGTGTTCGCCTGCCAGTGGCACGAACTGCGGCGCTACGCCAACGAGCGCGGCGTGCTGCTGTTCGGTGACATTCCCATCTACGTGCACATGGAGAGCGCGGACGTATGGGCGCACCAGTCCATGTTCGACCTCGGGGACGACGGCCTGCCCCTGACGGTCACCGGCGTGCCGCCCGACTACTTCTGCGCGGAGGGCCAGCTGTGGGGCAACCCGCAGTATGACTGGCGGCAGATGGAAGCCACCGGCTTCGAGTGGTGGCTGCAGCGCTTCGCCTCCGCCGCACAGCAGTTCGATATCGCGCGTATCGATCACTTCCGCGCCCTGCAGGCCTACTGGGAAATTCCGGCGCAGGCGACGTCCGCCCGCGAGGGACGCTGGGTACCCGCCCCGGGCCGCGCGCTGCTGGCCGCGGTGCAGGCGCAACAGCCGGGGCTGTGCCTGGTGGCGGAAAATCTCGGCACGATAGACGACGATGTGGAGGCGCTGCGCGCGGCGTTCGGGCTGCCGGGCATGCTGATCCTGCACTTCGCCTTTGACGGCAACCCGGAGAATCCCTATCTCAGCCATCGTCACGGCGAGGGCGACATCGTGTACACCGGCACGCACGACAACAACACCACGCTGGGCTGGTTCGAGAGCCTGGATGACGCAACGAGGGCGCGCGTCTACGAGTACTTCGGCAATCCCGAGGAGGCGATGCCGTGGATGCTGATCAACCAGGCCATGGCGTCACGGGCCAACACCGCTATCGTCCCGTGGCAGGACTTCCTCGGCCTGGACGGCGCGCACCGGATGAACACGCCCGGCACGCGCACCGGCAACTGGCAGTGGCGATTCACCTGGGACCAGGTGCCCGACCAGCTCGCTGACAGTATTCTGCAATTGGCAGCCCGCCATGAACGGCTGCCCGCGGCGGAACCCGGTGAAGTTCTGGACGATACCGGCTGAGCGCCGGCGCGGTATCTCAAGCGCCCAGGGCTTGCTCCGCCGGGACATACTCATAACCGAGAGCCTCGGCCACGGCCTCGCAGGTGATCTTGCCGCGGTGCACGTTCAGGCCGTTGCGCAGGTGCGGATCATCCAGCAGCGCCTGCGGGTAACCCTTGTCCGCCAGCGCCAGCGTGAATGGCAGCGTCGCGTTGTTG
>JAWVYG010000402.1:0-3929 GCA_033722815.1 Halioglobus sp. | reverse complement strand
CTACGGCGCGGGCTCGGAGGTGTCCAATTTTCACGCGGTGCATCCCGTCAGCAACCGGCTCTACGTGGCGGCGACCGCGCCGGACGCCGCCGACGGCGAGGACGACGGCATTTCCGCCAACGGCGCGCTGTACGCCCTCGACTGGCGCCTGCGCGGCCACAACTACGAAATGATCTACACCGGCATGTTCACGTTCGACGGCGGTACCGGGTCGACGCCCAGCGTGTCGGCCGACGGCAAGCGCGTTTACGTCGCGGACGACGACGGCAATATCTTCGCCCTGGACGAATCGCTGGACAAGGTCTGGGAGCTCGATGTGGGCGAACAGGTCGCCGCCTCGATCGCGGTGGCCGCCGACAACGCGGAGTTGTACGCGGTCACGCGCCGCGACATCATCAAGCTGTTCGACCGGGGCGATCGCGCGGAACTGGCCTGGCGTGCGGACCTGCAGGCCTTTCCCGACCACGACAACGTCAACGCACTCACCCCGACGATCACCGCAAACGGCCTGGCGGTGTCGATCGGCGCCAGCCGCGATCTGGGCAACAACTCCCTGCTGATGAAGGCCGGCTTCGGGTTGCTGGACAGGGAGACGGGCGCCCTGCGCGGCTTCGTCGAAAGCCCGGAAGAGAGCATCTCCGTCACCGTCGTCGATCGCGACGGCGGGTTCACCATCGCGCACTCGCCGGTGCGCCGGCTGGGCAGCGTGGCGCTGTTCGGCGACCGGCTGCCCCCGGTGCGCGGCGGCGTCACGAAATTCCGCTCGGCGGACGACCGCCTGCTGGCGCGTGAGGCCGCCTGCAGCGCGGCGGCATTCGCACGGCGCCGCCAGGCGCTGCCGGCCGCTGCCACGGCAGAAGCCGCACAGGATGACGCGCAGGTCGCAGCCTTGCTTGCGCAAGCGCGGCGGGCGCTGGCGCGGGCCGGCGCCGAGGGGTTGGCCGAGAGTGACGACGCGGCAGCTTTATGCGCCGCCCTTGGCGACTGATCCGGGAAAGCGTCAGCTCAGCCAGCGACCGATGGCGGAATTGAAGAAGAAGCGGGCAAAGCCCTTCATGCCCTCGAGGGTCTTGCTGCTGTAGGGGTACCAGGCGCGCTCGCGCTTCGGCCCGAAGCGGTGCACGACCACGTGCTGGGCCTGGCAGAAGCTCTTCAGCCCCAGTTCGCCGTTGACGTAACCGATGCCGCTGGCCCTGCGCCCACCGAAGGAGCCCTCCGCGGCGCCGTAGGTGAGCCCGCCGAAATCGTTGACCGCGGCGCAGCCCGTGTGCAGGCGCCGCGCGATGTCGAGGCCGCGCCTGTGGTCGCCGCACCAGATCGATGCGGACAGCCCGTAATCGCTGTCGTTGGCGAGGCGGATGGCCTCCTCCTCGTCGGCGACGCGCACGATCGGCAGCACCGGTCCGAAGGTCTCCTCGCGCATGATGCGCATGTCGTGACTGACGTCGGCCAGCACCGTGGGCTGGTAATACAGGCCCGCGGCGCCCTGCAGCCGGTCTCCGCCGGCGAGCACGGTGGCGCCGTCGCGCACGGCATCGCGCACCTGCGCCTCCACGATATCGAGTTGCCGGTCCCAGATCATGCAGCCGAGGTCCGACTCGTGCGGATCGCCCTGGCGCAGCTGCGCCACCTCCGCCAGCAGCGCCGACTGGAAGGCGTCGGCAACGCTATCCACCACGTAGACCCGCTCGGTGGAGGCACAGGCCTGGCCGGTGTTGAAGAAGGCGCCGTTCACGACCCCGCCGACGGCACGCTCCAGGTCGGCGTCCGCGCAGACGATGGCGGCGTCCTTGCCGCCCAGCTCCAGCGTGCTGGGTACCAGCAACTCACCGCACAGGGCACCCACCTTGCGACCGGTACGCACGCTGCCAGTGAAGTGAATCTTGTCCACGCCGCTGCGAATGAGCGCCTCGCCGGTGGTGCCGTCACCGGGCAACACCTGGAACAGGTACGGCGGCAGGTTCGCCTCGCGCACGAGTTCCGCGATCTTCATGCCGGAGAAAGGCGTTACCTCGGAAGGTTTGAGCAACACCGCGTTGCCCGCCATCAGCGCCTGCGCAGCCGGGTTCATGCCCATGGAAAAGGGAAAGTTCCACGGCGTGATGATGCCGATGACACCCCTGGGATGGTAGGTCTTCACCAGTTGCTTGAACGGCATGAACAGGTGCGGCGTGCGGCGTTGCTCGCGCAGCATACGCCGCGCGTGCTTGGGGTAGTAGACGAGTGCATCCAGTGACGCGATGATCTCCGCCACCGCCTCGATCTCCGGCTTGCCCGTCTCGCGGGTAATCACCGCGGCGACCTCGTCCATGCGCTCTATCAGCACGCGGCGCAGCCGCCCCAATCGCTCTGTGCGCTCGTCAAAGCCCAGCGCCGCCCACTCGAGCTGGGCGTCGCGCGCGCGGGCCACGGCGGCTAGCACTTCCTCCGGGGCGGTGACGCGGAAGCTGCCGATGTCTTCCCCGGTGGCGGGGCTGCGCAGCAGGTATTCCTGGGGGAGGTCCGGGGCGGCTTTCTCGAGCGGCTCTACGATCGCCATGGTATCTGCCTTGGCCGCGGCGCCGGTCCTCGGCGTCAGCGCGGCGTCTGTTGGTGGATTCGAACTGCAGGGCCAACGATAGTAACCCGAAGCGGCGCCGCCGCGCAGCGCTTTTACGGCCCCGCTCCCGGCGCGAACGGGCGCCGGCTAGCCTTTCTCGTGCCCCGGCACGGTGCCGTCGTAGGATGCTTTGGAGATCGCGTCGCCGTCGAACTTGATGGTCTTTTCCGGGATCAGCTCGATAATCACGCGCAGCGGTGTGTCCAGGTGTTCGATGGCGGCCTCCACCGTGGGGGCGGGGTAAGGGCTGATGATCTGCGCCATGGCAGGGTAGAACCAGTCCTTCGTGGCCTGGTCCTCGTGCAGCACCACCCTGCCCATGTAGGTCAGCTGCTTGCCGGGGCCCATGTCGGTGCCCATGCTGGAGATCACGACACAGGCCCGCGGGTCACGCTTCAGTGCCTTGATCCGCGGCCGCTGGCTGGTGGCGGTGAGCCAGATGCGGCCGTCCTTCGCCACGTAGTTCATGATCACGCCGACGCTGGCGCCCGCCTTGTTGGTCCAGATGAAATTGCACTCGATCTGCTTCTCGAGCAATTCCTGCTCACGCTCCTCGCTCAGGCGATAGAGCGTGACGTCCTCGTAACCCTGCATTGGTGTATCAGCCATGAGAAGACTCCGTCAGAAACGTGGCAGGCGCCCCATCTGCTGCCCGCCGGACAGGTCCAGGACCTGTCCGTTGATGTAGCTCGAGCGCTGGTCGTCCGCCAGGAACAGCGCCGCCTCGGCGACATCGTCCAGCGTGCCCATGCGACCCGCGGGCGTATTGTCCAGGTGGGCCTTGATGATGGGCTCCATCTGGAACAGCTCGCCGGTCATATCGGTCTCGATCAGGCCCGCGGCGATGGAGTTGAAGCGAATCTTCTGCGCCTCGTACTCCCACGCCGCGACCTTGATGACGTAGTCGATGCCGGCGCGCGCACCGGCGTAGGCGGCCAGCCCTGGGCCCGGCAGTCGCGCGGTCAGGGATGAGACGGTAATGACCGAACCGCCCTCCCCCATGGCCGCTGCGGCGTGCTTGAAGAACAGGATCGCGCCGATGAAGCTGACCTCGACGCTGGGCCTGATGGCGTCGGCGTCCAGCTCGGCGATGAGGCCCGGCCCGTAGGTGCCCGCGGAGTACACCGCGATGTCGACGCCGCCGTAGGCGTCCTTCGCCCGCGCAAACAGGTTCTCGATATCGCTCTCGGTAGTGACGTCGCAGGCGACCGCCGTGCCGCCCGTCTCCGCGGCGAGCGACTCGAGCGCCTCGAGGCGCCTGGCTGCCACCACGACGTTGGCGCCCTCGGCGGCGAAGCGCTTGGCGATGGCCGAGCCGAAATTGCTGACG
>JAWVYG010000401.1:0-3941 GCA_033722815.1 Halioglobus sp. | reverse complement strand
CCGGACATCCCGGCAGGTTGATCCGCAGATGGATCAACGCCAGAACTACAGTGTGGGGCTGTTCGGGATGCCGGATCTAGCCGTGGGACAAAGTAGCGAGGACGCGTTCCAACGGATTCGCCCGAGCCACGAGTTCGCCACCGACGCGGTGATAGCGCTCATCGCGTTCCCCTTTGTCGCCGCTTTCAACCAGCACGTCATCGCCAGGGAAGACAGCACGGTGCGCATGCTGCGTTCCCGGCGCGGCGGATCCAGTGACTGAACTGGCGGGATACCAGGCGGACGTGCTGCTGCCCTTCGAGCAGGAGTACGAGCTGTACCACAACGCCCTCTCCCTGTGTTCCATGAAAACCAGGCTTTGCCTGGCGGAACTGGGTGTCAACTACAATAGCCACCATATCGACCTGATCGAAACCGGCTGTTACGAGAATATTCGCGCGCCCTTCAAAGCCGTTAACCCCGCGTGCACCGTGCCGGTGCTGGTGCACAACGGCCATCCCGTGTACGAATCCCACGAGCAGATCCGCTACGCCGCCAGGCACGCACCGGCGGATGCACCGCAACTCGTTCCCGATGATCCGCGGCTGCAGGCGCAGATGGAACACTGGGTCGACCTGGCCTCCCTCAGCGGCGACCCGATCCGGGACGCGAACCGCAGCGCCGGCAACGCCATACCGGGGCAGACCCTGCCCCTGTTCACGACCATGATTGAGCAAATTCCCTTCCGGAACATCTTCGAGGGTTTCGTGCGGCATTTCGACAAGCGCCGTCCGCTGATGTTCACCCTGATGAAGCTGCTCGGCATGCACGCACTCGTGAAAGTCAAACCACTGCATGCGGCTCTGCAGAACTCACGGCAGCAGTTGCATAGACACCTGGACGCGCTGGATGCGCAGCTGCAACAGTCCGGGGGACCCTGGATACTCGGCGCGACATACACCCTCGCCGACGTGTCCTGGCTGGTCATCTTCGAGCGGCTGCGGCAGGCGGATTCGCTACAGGCATTCTGCAACAGTACCAGGCACCCGGCCTGCCGGGACTACTGGGACCGGCTGCGAGGGCGGCCCGCGTACAGCGCCGCCATCATCGAACACTCCCACCCGCTGATCGACTACGGCACCCGCCGGATCCGGGAAATCAAGGCCGGGGACGAGGAAATGCGCAGGCTGTTGGAGGGGGTCTAGCCCCCGGCAAACCACAACACATTCGCGACGCGACCCGCGCATATACCCAGCTCGATTGTGCGCGGTGCCTGCCTGGACTTTCTGAGGTTCTTTCCGGGCGGGAAAGATTTCGCGAGTGACCAGCGGCAGTGGCAGCGTCCCGAATAACGCGTGTCCGACAGGCGACTACAAACAGACGGTAATGTAACGCAGCTACCCGCCAGCTGGTTCAGCAGGGCGTAATCGCCACGGGAATGTTCCCCATCCGCGGCATGCCGGTTATGGGATCGTAATCCTCGTCGGTACGCACCAGACGGCCGGTATTCACGCCGAGCTCCAGGTAACGATCGTCCTCGTCCACCAGGCCGCCAAACGCATGGGCAATTGCCACAACACCCCGGCGCAGGGTGGGGTCGGCCTCCACCTTCGCCGCGATACCGTCGTGGGCGGTGGCGATGCGCACCATGTCGCCCTCTGCCACGCCGATATCGCGCATGTCGTCGGGGTGTATCCAGACCGGGTTCCACGGCTGACCACCATTCAGCTTGCCGATGGAGCGGCCGGAGGAATTCATGAAATTGTTGTGCCGGCGCGGGATATAGCGGAACGGGAAGTCCGGCGTATCCTGCAACGCGCGGTAATCCTGCTGCAAGACCTCTGCGAGCTGGAAGAGCATATCGGAGTCGCCACACTCCAGCCTGTCGTCACAGCCCTCCTCCCTCGGCTGCACGATAACCTCGCTGTCGAAGACGTGGCCGTGCGGGAAGCGCTTGACCTCCTCCAGCGGTATGCGCGAGTTGGCGCAGATCGCCTCGTACAGGTTCTCCATCGTCGGCTTGTCACTCCTGCTGACGGGCATGACCGCGTAGGGTGCTTCCTGGTAGCGGGAAAAACCGAACGCCAGGGCGAAGGTCAGCTCCAGGTCCAGGTGGTCGGCCACCTGGTAGAAGAAATCCCACTCCTCCACCAGGTCAGACCCGTGGGGCACATCCGCCACGGCCGGGGAGTACTGGGCGTAGGCGCTGGAAAAACCGATGCCGGTGCCGAAGTACTTGATCGCCTCGCCGCTCTGGCTCATGCCCGGCGTTTCCAGCGTCTGCTTGCAGGCGATCACGTAGTCCGCCAGGCGCGCGGTACTGGACATTTCCACGTCGAGGGTCACCAACAGGTCCAGGGCTTCCATCGCCCGCTGCGTCTTGCGCTGGTCCGGCCAGGCCGCCATGGGGTTGCCGCCGATACAGATGAGCGCCCTCACCTGACCCTCGCCGGGCAGCAGGATCTCGTCCGCGAGGGCCGCCGTCGGCATTCCCGCCGCCGTGTCCGTCAGTCCGCGCACCCTGAGTTTTTCGCCGAAGCCCCAGGCCCTGAACGGCGGAAACGCCTGCGCGCGCGGCGTATAGGCAGGCAGCATGGCGTTTGGCCGGGTCACGCGCTGCCCCTCCCGCGTGTACGCACCGCACACCGTGTTCAGGCAGGCCAGCAGGTACTCCTTGAGATTGCAGTACATCGAGAAACTGGGGCCGGTGCCGCTGTTGGCGTGCCGCACCCTCGCCCGCGCGAAGATACGGGCGGCGTCGACCAGCTGCGCCGCGGGAACGCCGGCGCGATCGGCCACGTACGCGGGCGTAAAGCCGCGCACGGCGGCCGCCAGCGCATCGAAGCCGGCGACGTTGTCGCGCACGAAGTCGCGGTCATGCAGCCCTTCGCCAATGATGATGTTGATCAGGCCGGCGAGAATAGCGTGGTCCTCCCCCGGTCGGCACTGCAGGTGAATCGCCGCCTTGCGCGCCGAGTCCGAGATACGAGGATCAATGACGATCAGCTGCAGGCCCCGGGCGCGGGCTTCCTTGAGCTTCTGCGCCGGGTTCTGGCCGGGAATGCCGGCGGACTTGGAAATGATGGGATTGTTGCCCAGCAGCAACCAGGCATCGGCCTGCTCGAAATCCGGCTCGCCACCGAGCCACTTGCCGTGCAGCGCCATGGCAATCTGTTTACCGGGCTGGTCAATCGTATTGGAGGTGAAGAACATGCGTGAGCCGATCGCGCGCAGGAAGGCATTGCCCATGGCGGCCGACGTGGGCTGACCGGCGTTGGGTGTGCCGACGTAGCAGGCCACCGCGCGTGGCCCGTGGGCGTCCACGATAGCGCGAATCCGTTCGGCGACCTCACCGGCTGCCTGGCAAGCGTCCACCTCGACATGTGTCCCGTCATCCCGCCGCTTGAGCGAACGCAGCAGCCTGCCATCGTGGTTATGCAGTTCCGGCAGTGCCCTGCCCTTCGGGCAGGTATAGCCTTTGAAGACCGGGTTTTCGGGGTCGCCGGTGACCCGGGTCACCTTGCGCCGGCCCGCGTCGTCCTCCACGGTGGCCAGCACACCACAGTGGGCGATACACAGTCGGCAAACGGTGGGAACGATCTCGGTCATGGGCAATACGGGACAGGGGTAAGTACGTCAAATGGTAGACCAGGCCCTTATCTGGCGCCAACCGCCAGGCGTGGCTGACGATACTGCTGGCCGGACCCCTCCGGTTCGGTCCGTGCTATATTTTCTGACCCGGCGCAGCACAGGGTAATGGACGTGCTCCTCTACGCTCCCGACATTATCGCAGACCCCTACCCGCACTACCGGCAATGGCGCAAGGACAGGCCGGTGTTCAGGGACGAGGCGTCGGGGCTCTGGATCATCAGCCGCCACGAGGATGTGCTCGACGCGCTGAAGAACCACGCGCTGTTTTCCTCGTCCGCCTTCGCCGAGTCCGAGCAGAGCGCGGTGGCGCT
>JAWVYG010000400.1:0-3945 GCA_033722815.1 Halioglobus sp. | reverse complement strand
GGGCACCCCTGCTGGGCTGCCCGGCGCTGGCGCCGGCCCTCGAGCTGTGCCGGGATCGGGGTGCAAAAATTTGCATTCTCGACGCGGATGCGCCGGATTCGCTGTTCGCGGCGGGTGAAGCCGACTTCAGCGTCTACGTGCTGGGCAACGAAAGCGAAGGGGTCTCGGCTGAGGCGAACGCGCTGGCGGACCGGCGCCTGGCCATTCCGATGCGCAACGGGGTGGAGTCGCTGAACGTGGCGGTGGCGGCGAGCCTGATCGCCTTCGCGCCCTACTTGGAGAGGTAGGACATGCCCTCTTCCAGGCCCTTGAGGGTGAGCGGGTACATGTGCCCCTCGAGGAGCTGGTGCGTGATGGCGACGGACTGGGTGTACTGCCACTCGTCCTCGGGCACCGGGTTTATCCAGATGACCTTGTCGTAGACTTCCCGGATGCGGCGCATCCACAGCTCACCCGGTTCCTCGTTCCAGTGCTCGACCGAGCCGCCGGGCTGCATGATCTCGTAGGGCGACATGGAGGCGTCGCCGACGAACACCACCTTATAGTTGTGGCTGTACTTGTGCAGGATGTCCAGCACCGGGAAGCGCTCGTTGTGGCGCCGCACGTTATTGCGCCACACGCTCTCATAGATGAAGTTGTGAAAGTAGAAGTACTCCATGTGCTTGAATTCCGTGCGCGCCGCGGAAAACAGCTCTTCACAGACTTTCACGTGGGGATCCATGGAGCCGCCCACGTCAAAAAATATCAGCACTTTCACCGCGTTGTGGCGCTCGGGCACCATCTTGATGTCGAGCAGGCCGGCGTTGCGCGCCGTGGAACTGATGGTGTCATCCAGGTCCAGCTCGTCTTCGGCGCCGGTGCGGGCAAACTTGCGCAGGCGCCGCAGGGCGATCTTGATGTTGCGCGTACCCAGCTCGACGCTGTCGTCCAGGTTCTTGTAGTCGCGCTTCTCCCAGACCTTCACGGCTTTCTTGTTCTTGCCGTTGGGACCCACGCGGATGCCCTCGGGGTGGTAGCCCTCCTGGCCGAAGGGTGAGGTGCCGCCGGTGCCGATCCACTTGTTGCCGCCCTCGTGGCGCTCCTCCTGCTCCTCCAGGCGCTTCTTGAACTCCTCGATCAGCTTTTCCAGGCCGCCGAGGGACTCGATCTTCGCCTTCTCTTCCTCGGTCAGGTTCTTGAGGAACTCGGTGCGCAGCCAGTCGTCCGGGATCAGTGCCTCGATGACATCGTCCAGCGCTTCCAGGTCCTTGAAGTGCAGGCCGAAGGCGCGGTCGAAGCGGTCGAAGTACTTCTCGTCCTTGACCATGCAGGCGCGGCTGAAGAAGTAGAAATCGTCGATGCTGCCGAATACCACGTGCTGCTTCAGGCCCTCCATGAGGTCGAGCAGTTCGCGCGTGGTTACCGGGACGCCGGCGTCCCTGAGTCCGTGGAAGAAGTTGATCAGCATGGCGAGAGCGGCGCCCGGTTACCGGGATTCCCTGCGGTGCATGAACGCCAGCCGCTCCAACAGGTGCACGTCCTGCTCGTTCTTCAGCAGGGCGCCGTACAGCGGCGGGATGGCCTTGGTCGGGTCCCTGTCCTTGAGGATCTCGTCGGGGATATCGTCGGCCATGAGCAGCTTCAGCCAGTCGATCAGCTCCGAGGTGGAGGGCTTCTTCTTCAGGCCGGGTATGGCGCGCACATCGAAAAATACCTCCATCGCCTCCCCCACCAGCTCCTTGGCGATATCCGGGTAGTGCACGGCGATGATCTCGCGCATGGTGTCGCGGTCGGGGAAGTTGATGAAGTGGAAGAAACAGCGGCGCAGGAAGGCGTCCGGCAGTTCTTTCTCGTTGTTACTGGTGATGATGATGATCGGGCGGTGCTTCGCCTTGATCGTCTCGCCGGTCTCGTAGACGAAGAACTCCATGCGGTCCAGTTCCACCAGCAGGTCGTTGGGGAACTCGATGTCCGCCTTGTCGACCTCGTCGATCAGCAGCACGACCTGCTCGTCCGCCTCGAAGGCTTCCCACAGCTTGCCCTTCTTGATGTAGTTGGCGATATCGTGGACCTTTTCCTCGCCGAGCTGGGAGTCGCGCAGGCGGGACACCGCATCGTACTCGTACAGGCCCTGCTGGGCCTTGGTGGTGGACTTGATGTGCCACTGGATCAGGCGCTTGCCCAGCCCCTGGGCCACCTCCTCGGCGAGCATCGTCTTACCGGTGCCGGGCTCGCCCTTGATCAGCAGCGGGCGCTGCAACGTTACCGCAGCGTTCACCGCCATGCGCAAATCGTCCGTTGCGACGTAGCGTTCAGTGCCTTCAAATTTCATCAGTAAAACTCACTTTTTTGGGATTCTTTTCAGTTGCGAAAACGCCACAGGGTAACGACTGGCAGACGGCTTATCAACTCCCGGGGCGGCGGCGGAACAGCGTGAAGCGCAGCAGCACGGTCAATGCCACGGCAAGAGCACACATAGTGGCAAGGGGCTTTATCGCGTGCTGCGCGGCGTCGTAGCCGTCGGTGAACAGCGCGAAGCCTACGACAACCAGCGCCGGGGCCATCGTCGCCACGCCCTCGCGGGGAAAGGCGGGCGTCAGCAAGAGCGCGGCGGCGAGCAGCACCAGCAGGCTGGCCCAGCCGGGCGACCAGCGCCGGTACAGCCAGGTGGCGAGCACCAGCACGAACAGTATGGCGGCGCCTGCATAGACATACAGCGCGGCGGTATACGAGGTCTCATCAAGCACGTTCGGGCTCCTATTCCACCCAGTGGACGACGTGCTCGTCGTAACCGTCCGGGTGCACAAACTCATCCGACACCGAGCGCCCGCGGATGGACACCCCGGCCCGGTGCACGGCCTCCCGGTCACCACAGACCAGGTAGTGCCACGAGGGCAGCGGTTGCCCGTTGGCACGCAGCCGGTAGGCGCAGGTGGACGGCAACCATTCCAGCGTCGCGGGGTCCCTGCCGCGCAGGTCGATACAGTTGGGCACGAGCCGGGAGCGATTGGCGTAATCGCTGCAGCGGCAGCTGTGCTCGTCGAGGTAGCGGCAGCGCACCTTGGTGAAATACACCTGGCCGTCCTCGGCGTCCTCCAGCTTGTGCAGGCAGCACTTGGCGCAGCCGTCACAGAGCGCCTCCCACTCGCTGTCGCTCAGCTGTGACAGCGGCTTGTGCGCCGGGTTGTCAGTCACCGGCGCCATCCCTGCGCAACAGCTCCTCGGTCGTGGGCGGCATCTGCAGGTAAAACCCGTTCGTACGGATGGCCTCGAGCACATCGGCGGCCTCGGCGCGGGCCAGGCGGCGCTCCGGGGTGAGCGGCAGGACCATGACCTCCTGCGGCTCGCCAAACGTGTCCAGCAGCGATTGCGGCACGTCCTCGAGCCCCCGGCCCTTGTCGACATACAGGTACATCTCCTCGCGCCGCGGACTGCGGAAGACCTGGCACAACAGCGTCATCCGGCCTGCTCCCGCAGGCTCTGGCGCAGCGGCTCCACCACCAGTTCGCCGCGCCAGCCCTCCCAGTGAGCGGGCACGGTAACACGCTCCCCCGCGGCCTCACGCAGCAACAGTTCGTAGTCGCGGCTCTGCATCAGAGCCTCGGGCGCCACCGCCAGGTCAACCGCGATATCCCGCGCTCGGCCCCTGAGTTTCTTCAGCTCGCTGCGTTGGCGCGCGCCCAGGGGCTGCGGCAGCGCTTCGGGGTACTGCGACGGCGGCAGGTCGCGCTGCTCGGCCAGCAGCTGCAGTATCTGCTTGCCCCAGCGCCGCCGCGCGGCGGGGTGCAGCTCGGCCACCGCGTTGAGCTGTGCCTCGTTGCGCGGCTCGGCCTCGGCCAGTTGCAGGCAGGCCTTGTCGTCGATGATCCAGCCCCGTGGCTTGTCCCTGTCGCGGGCGGTCTGTTCGCGCCAGCGGCACAGCGCCGCGAGCGCCGCCAGCTGGCGCGGCTGCAGCTTCCAGGCGCC
>JAWVYG010000399.1:0-3947 GCA_033722815.1 Halioglobus sp. | reverse complement strand
CGTGGCTCTGCACAGCTTCGTGCTGGGCGGTGGCATTGGCATGGCCGGTGCGGCGGATATCATTATCTGTTCCGAGTGCGCTCGCTTCGGCGTGCCCGAGATCGATCGCGGTGCGATGGGTGGCGGCGCTCACCTGCAGCGCATGTTCCCGGTGCAGAAAGTGCGCTACATGTACTTCACCGGCGAGTTCATCGATGCACAGGAGGCCTACCGCCTGGGCGCGGTGGAACGTGTGGTACCCCTGGACGAGTTGCTGCCCACGGCGCGCGAAATCGCCGGCGGGATTGCCGAGAAATCACCGGCCATGGTGAAGCTCGCCAAGGAAGCGCTGACCGGGATCGAGGACGGCAACCTGGAAGACAAATACCGCTGGGAGCAGGGCTTCACGCTGGAAGCCTACACGATGGGCGATTCCCAGGAATCCCGCGATGCCTTTGTCGAGAAGCGCGACGCCAAATTCAAGGAGTAATGGATGGACCTGGCCTACACAGACGCGCAGCAGGCTTTCCGCGAGGAGGTGCGCGGTTGGCTCGCGGCCAACGTGCCCGCCCGGCCGCTGACCACGTTCGACACCGAAGAGGGCTTTGCGCAGCACCGCGAGTGGGAGGCGAAGCTCAACGAGGGGCGCTGGGGCATGGTGACATGGCCCGAGGAGCTCGGCGGCCGGGGCTGCGACCTGATCGAGTGGCTGATCTTCGAAGAAGAGTACTACAAGGCGCGCGCGCCGCTGCGGGTCAACCAGAACGGCATCTTCCTGCTCGGTCCCACCCTGATGGAATACGGCACCCAGGAACAGAAGGCGCGCTTCCTGCCGAAAATGGCAACCGGCGAGGAAGTGTGGTCGCAGGGCTGGTCCGAGCCCAACGCGGGGTCGGACATGGCGGCGATCCGCTCCACCGCGAAGCTCGAGGGCGACAAGTACATTATCAATGGCCAGAAGACCTGGTCCACGCGCGCTGTCTGGGCGGACTGGTGCTTCGGCATGTTCCGCACCGATCCCGACTCCGAGCGCCACCGCGGACTGACTTTTATCCTCGTGCCGCTGGACAGCCCGGGCATCACCGTACGCCCGATCCCGCAGCTCGACGGCCTGCCCGGGTTCGCGGAGATTTTCTTCGACAACGTGGAAGTGGCGGTCGAGAACCGCCTGGGCGACGAGGGCGCGGGCTGGGGTGTGGCGATGGCCACGGCCGGTTTCGAGCGCGGCCTGATGCTGCGGTCGCCGGCGCGCTTCCAGGAAACCGCGCGTCGGCTGGTCGAGCTGTATACCGCGAACCGCGAATCTGCCGACCGCGATCCCGCGGTGCAGGACGCGGTGATTCGCGCCTATCTCGACGCGGAGAGCTACTGCCTCACCACCTACCAGACCGCCTGCCGCCTGGACAAGGGGGGCAAGATCGGCGCCGAATCCTCCACCAACAAGATCTTCTGGTCCGAGCTGGACCAGGACATGCACGCCACGGCCATGAGCATCCTCGGCGCCCGCGCCGAGCTGCTGCCCCACGCACCGGATGCCCAGGGCGTCGGTACCTGGCTGGACGGCTGGCTGTTCGCCCAGTCCGGTCCCATCTACGCCGGTACCAACGAGGTGCAAAGAAACATAATCGCTGAGCGGATGCTCGGCATGCCCCGCTGAGGATGCAGAATGACCCAGTCAACGCAGCTCTTCGTCAGCTCCCTGCTCAGTCGGTCACGTATTGGCACATACGCTCCCTCCCTGCGCGGGGTGCTTCCTCGATCTGCGCTGACTGGATCACCCTGCATCCACAGCGGAACCTAACGAGAGATGTTAACTAATGGATTTCACGTTTAGCGAAGACCAGCTGCTGTTCCAGGACTCCGTGCGCGACTTCCTCGTCAACGAGGTGACGCCGGAGAGAATCCGCGCCAGCTGGGAAAGCGACAGCGGCCGCGAGGACGCGCTGTGGTCCCAACTCGCGGAGCTGGGCCTGACAGGTATAACCGTACCCGAGGAGCACGGCGGTCTGGGCATGACGGCAGTGGATTTCGTGCTGCTCGCCCAGGAGTGCGGTTACGTCGCCCTGCCCGAGCCGCTGGTGCACACCGCGTTGGTCGCCGTACCCATGCTGCAGGATATCGGCGGCGACCTCGCCGCCGAGTGGCTGCCGCAAGTTGCTGCAGGCGAGGCGAAGGTGATCGTGGGAATCGAGCAGAACCTGCTGGTGGAAGACGCCCATGTGGCGGACCTCCTGCTGTTGCAGCAGGGTGACAGAGTTGTCGCGGCGACACCTGGCCAGGTAGACCTGCGCCACAACGAGTCCGTCGACCCCTCGCGCAAGTTGTTTGCCGTCGACGTGGACGACGGCGCGGCTACCGTGGCCACCGGCGATACGGCGCAGGCGCTGGTGCACGCCGCGCTCGATCGCGGCGCTCTCGGTTGCGCCGCCCAGGCGCTCGGCCTGGCCCAGCGCATGGTCGATATGTCCGTACAGTACACAGCGGAACGACAGCAGTTCGGCGCGGCGATCGGTACGTTCCAGGCGGTCAAGCACCACATGTCCAACGTGGCGGTGCGTCTCGAGTACGCCAAGGCGCCGACACACCGCGCCGCCTACGCGGTGGCCAACCGGCAGGCAGTTGCATCGCACGCCGTCTCCCATGCCAAGCTCGTGGCCTGCGAGGCCGCCAACCTGGCGGCGAAGAACTGTATCCAGGTACACGGCGCCATGGGCTACACCTGGGAAGTGGACCTGCACATCTATATGAAGAAGGCTTGGGCCCTGGCCAACACCTGGGGCGACGCCGGCTTCCACAAGACACGCATCGGCGAACGTATCTTCGCCGCTGGCGCCGCATTAGGCGCCGATGCGACGTTTGCCTGAACAGTACACAAGAAGAGGAACAGACAATGGCTGAAGCCTATATCGTAGACGCGGTGCGCTCACCCACGGGCCGGCGCAAGGGCGGCCTGTCCGACGTGCATGGCGCCGACCTCGGTGCCCACGTGCTGAAGACGCTGGTCGATCGCAACGGCATTCCCGAGGACGAGTACGACGATGTGATGTTCGGCTGCGTCGACACCATCGGCCCGCTGGCCGGCGACATCGCGCGCACCTGCTGGCTGGCCGCGGGCCTGTCCGATGTCGTGCCGGGCACCACCATCGACCGGCAGTGCGGCTCCTCGCAGCAGGCGGTGCACTTCGCGGCGCAGGCCATCATGGCCGGCGTCAACGACGTGGTGGTCGCCGGCGGCGTGCAGACCATGACGCAGATCCCGATCTCCTCCGCCATGCTGGCGGCGCAACCCATGGGTTTCCCGGATCCGTTTTCGGGCAGCCAGGGCTGGGTGGCGCGTTACGGCGCGACGCCGCCGTCGCAGTTCACCTCGGCGCAGATGATCGCCGACAAGTGGGAATTCTCCCGCGAGCAGATGGAGGCGTTTGCCCTGCAATCCCACACGCGGGCGCTGGCTGCGATAGAGGAGGGGCGTTTCAACCGGGAAATCGCCCCGCTGAACGGCGTCGAGATGGACGAGACGCCGCGCAATACCTCGATGGAAAAAATGGCGGAACTGGAGCCTCTGGCGGAGGGCGGCACCATCACGGCGGCGGTTTCCAGTCAGACGTGCGACGGTGCTTCGGCGATGCTGATCGTGTCCGAGGAGGCGCTGAAGCGTTACGACCTGACGCCCCGCGCCCGCATCGTGCACATGAGCGTGCGCGCCGAAGACCCGATCTGGATGCTCACTGCCCCGATCCCGGCCACCGAGTACGCGATGCAGAAGTCCGGCATGAAACTGGAGGACATCGACCTGGTGGAGATCAACGAGGCGTTCGCGTCGGTGCCCATGGCGTGGCTGGCGGAAACCGGTTTCCCCATCGAGAAGACCAACGTCAACGGCGGCGCCATTGCGCTGGGCCACCCGCTGGGCGCCACCGGCACCAAGCTGATGACGACCCTGCTGCACGAGCTGGAGCGCTCCGGCG
>JAWVYG010000398.1:0-3950 GCA_033722815.1 Halioglobus sp. | reverse complement strand
GCGACGCCGATTACCAGCGCCTGCAGCTGGATACCGGCTTCAAGTACTAGTCCTGTCCAGCCGCGTTGCTTGCATCGAAGCTCTGCTTGGGTACAATGGCGCGGCCTTGTCACGAGGCGCGGACACGTCCCCTTCGTCTAGTGGCCTAGGACACTGCCCTTTCACGGCGGTAACAGGGGTTCGAACCCCCTAGGGGACGCCATATCAGTAAAGCAAAAGCCCGGCTACAACCGGGCTTTTTCTGTTGCAGGGCCGGCACGGTTCTGTGGTGGTGATTGCAATGAGTCGTTACTGGAGTGAACTTGTCAGGGGCCTTACGCCCTACGTCCCGGGTGAGCAGCCCGGCGCCGCGCGCGTCACCAAGCTCAACACCAATGAGAATCCCTATCCGCCATCGCCGCGCGTACTCGAGGCCATCGGCGCCGCCAGCGGTGACGACCTGCGCCGCTATCCCGATCCGCAGTCGACTGATCTAAGGGGCGCACTTGCCGACAGGGCGGGCCTGGAGGCGGGGCAGGTCTTCGTCGGCAACGGCTCCGACGAGGTGCTGGCATTCGCCTTCATGGGGCTGCTGAAGCACGATCTGCCCCTGTACTTCCCCGACATTACTTACAGCTTCTACCCGGTGTGGAGCGACCTGTGCGGCATCGCCTACACCCAGGTCCCCGTTGACGCCGACATGCACATCGATGTCGAAGCGTTCCCGCAGGCCAACGGCGGCATCGTCATCAGTAATCCCAATGCGCCCACCGGGCTGCTGCTCGACCTGGCGCACATACGTTCGCTGCTGGAGCGCTGCACGGATTCGGTCGTCGTGGTGGACGAGGCGTACATAGATTTTGGCGGCGAGTCGGCGACGTCACTGGTGGCGCAATACGACAACCTGCTGGTCGTACAGACCTTGTCCAAGTCCAGGTCACTGGCGGGCCTGCGGGTCGGTGCGGCCTACGGCGCCGCCCCGTTGGTGGAAGCCCTCGACAGGGTGAAGAACTCTTTCAACTCCTATCCGCTCGATGTGCTTGCCCAGCGCGCTGCACTCGCGGCCCTGCAGGACGACGCATACTTTCAACAGACCTGCGCCAGCATCGTCCGCACGCGGCAGGCGATGACGGGCGGTCTGCAGGAACTGGGTTTCGAGGTGCTGCCCTCAGCGGCGAACTTCGTGTTCGCCCGCCATGAGGCCAGGCCGGCAGCGGAACTGTTCGGGGAGTTGCGCCGGCAGGGCGTACTCGTACGTCATTTTGCCCGCGACCGCATCGACAATTTCCTGCGCATCAGCGTCGGCACCGATGAGGAAACCGGGGTGCTGCTGGAGGTGCTGGGCCGGATCCTGGCCTGAGGGGCGTCAGCGGCGGCGCAGGATAACGCTGCCGATGCTGTAACCGGCGCCGAAGGAGCACAATACGCCCAGGTCCCCGCTCCGGAAATCGTCGCGGTGCTTGTGAAACGCAATGACGGACCCTGCGGAGCTGGTATTGGCGTACTCATCCAGGATGGTCGGCGCCTCTTCGGGCGTCGCGTCGCGGCCCAGGACGCGGCGGGAAATCAGCTGGTTCATACTGAGATTGGCCTGGTGCAGCCACAGGCGCTTGAGTTGCTCGGGAGCGATATCCAGTGCCTGTAGCTGGGCGGTAATCTGGTTCGCCACCTCCGGGCACACCTCCTTGAACACCTTGCGCCCCTCCTGCACGAACAGCTTGTCCGGGGCGCCGATGCCCGACTCGTCGCCGCGGTTCAGGAACCCGAAATTATTGCGAATGTTATTGGAATAGATCGTCTGCAGGCGTGAATCCAGTATCTCGTACTGTTCCTCGGCGGTCGCCGTGTCAGCGCGCTCCACGATCACCGCGGTGCATACGTCGCCGAAAATGAAGTGGGAGTCGCGGTCGCGGAAATTCAGGTGTCCGCTGCAGATTTCCGGGTTCAGCATGAGCACGCAGGTCGCACTCCCGGTCAGCAGGGCATCCCGCGCCTGCTGGATGCCGAAGGTCGCCGAGGAGCACGCCACGTTCATGTCGAAGCCGTAACCGCGGATACCCAGGGCGTCCTGTATCTCCACCGCCATGGCCGGGTAGGGGCGCTGCATGTTGGAGGCCGCCACGATGACCGCGTCGATGTCCTGTGCACTCTTGTTCGCCTGTGCCATGGCCTCCCGGGCTGCCGCGACCGCCATTTCACACTGGATCGACTGGGCCTCGTTCGGCCTCTCGGGCAGGTTGGGGACCATGCGGTGGGGGTCGAGTATGCCTTCCTTGTCCATGACGTAGCGGGACTTGATTCCCGAGGCCTTTTCGATGAATTCGGCGGAGGAGGGCTGCATGGGAGCGACTTCCCCTGCCGCAATCAGGTCCGCGTGTTCGGCATTGAAGATCTCCACGTAGGCGTTGAACGATTCCACCAGCTCCTCGTTGCTGATGGACTCGGATGGCGTATACAGCCCGGTACCACTGATGACGATGTCTGTCATTTGCATTTCCTAAGTCGCCCCGCGGGGACCTGCGAGGACCAAAAAAAGGCCGCGGTGCGGCCTTTGTCTGTCGTGATCGACAAGCCTAGCGCTTTTCCAGCGGCAGGAAGTCGCGCTGGGCGTAGCCTGTGTACAGCTGCCTGGGGCGGCCGATGCGGTAACTGCCGCTGATCATCTCGTTCCAGTGGGCGATCCAGCCCACCGTGCGGCCGACGGCGAATATCACGGTGAACATGCTGGTGGGGATACCCAGGGCCTTGAGAATGATGCCGGAGTAGAAGTCGACGTTTGGGTACAGTTTCTTCTCGATGAAGTACTCGTCGGACAGCGCTATTTCTTCCAGCCGCTTGGCAATCTGCAGCAGCGGTTCGTCGTGAATCCCCAGTTCGGCGAGGACCTCGTCGGCGGACTCCTTCATTACCTTGGCCCGCGGGTCGAAGTTCTTGTAGACCCGGTGGCCGAAGCCCATCAGGCGGAAGGGGTCGTTCTTGTCCTTGGCCCGCGCGACGAATTCGTCGATGCGCGAGACGTCGCCGATCTCCTCCAGCATCTGCAGGACCGCCTCGTTGGCGCCGCCGTGGGACGGGCCCCACAGCGCGGCGATGCCGGCGGCAATACACGCGAAGGGATTGGCGCCGGAGGAACCGGCCAGGCGCACGGTGGAAGTGGAGGCGTTCTGTTCATGGTCGGCATGCAGCAGGAATATGCGATCCATGGCCCTGGCCAGCACCGGGCTGATCTCACTCGGCTCGCAGGGGTTGCCGAACATCATGTGCAGGAAGTTCTCGCCGTAATTCAGGCTGTTGTCCGGGTACATGAAGGGCTGGCCGATGGAAAACTTGTAGCTCATCGCCGCCAGGGTTGGCATTTTTGCGATCAGCCGGAACGCGGCGACCTGGCGATGGTTCTCGTCGGAGATGTCCAGGGAATCGTGGTAGAAGGCGGACAGTGCGCCGACGACGCCGCACATGATAGCCATGGGGTGCGCATCGCGGCGGAAACCGTTGAAGAAGGTGCGAATCTGCTCGTTGACCATGGTGTGGCGGTGCACGGTGCCGACGAACTTGTCCTTCTGCTCGGCATTCGGCAATTCGCCGTAGAGAAGCAGGTAACAGGTCTCGAGGTAGTCCGAGTGCTCGGCCAACTGGTCGATGGGGTAGCCGCGGTGCAGCAGGACGCCCTTGCCGCCGTCAATGAAAGTGATCTGCGACTCGCAGGAGGCCGTAGACACGAAGCCAGGATCGTAGGTGAACAGGCCCTCCCCGGTGAGACTTCCCACGTCCACGACGTCGGGTCCCAACGTGCCGGAATACATGGGAAGTTCGACAGGTGCGTCTCTCCCGTCGATTTTCAGGGTGGCTTTTTTATCGGTCATAGTGGTTCCTGGGACGTACTTCTCGGGGGCTTTCACGATAAAGTTTAGGAAATTTTTGTCAAGTGAACGGGACGCACTGCACGCCGCCGCCGGGATGTCGGACAAAGG
>JAWVYG010000397.1:0-3952 GCA_033722815.1 Halioglobus sp. | reverse complement strand
TAGCGCTGGGCCTGGCGATCATCGCCATGAACCCGGGCTACTACCTGAGCGCCACCTGGATGCTGCTGAAACTGGGCGGCGTCGCCTTCCTGGTTGTGTACCACTTCCAATGCGGTCGCTACGTACACAGGATCAACAACGACAGCGACGACCACAGCCACGTGTTCTACCGCTTTTTCAACGAGGTGCCTGTAATTTTCCTGTTCACAATCGTGATACTGGCCGTCCTGAAGCCCTTTTAGCTGTGGATATTCACCAGTACAGCGCGGATAATCTGCCCCACGCCGCCGGAGTGCGCCGGGGCCTGTCATCAACAGAAAGAAACTGTCATGAGTACGTCTGAACAACTTTTCCAGCGCGCATGCGAACATATTCCCGGTGGCGTCAATTCGCCGGTACGGGCCTTCAAGGCGGTCGGCGGCACGCCGGTGTTCATCGACCGCACCGACGGCGCCTACATGTACGATTGCCAGGGCAAGCGCTACATCGACTACGTGCTGTCCTGGGGCCCGATGCTCATGGGCCACAACCACCCGCAAGTGCGCGAGGCCGTGGTGCGGCAGAGCGAAAAAGGCCTGAGTTTCGGGGCGCCGAGCGAGTTGGAGATCGCGCTGGCCGACCGTGTCTGCGAGATCATGCCGGGCATGGACCTGGTGCGGATGGTGAACTCCGGCACCGAGGCAACCATGAGCGCGATCCGGCTGGCGCGCGGCTTCACCGGGCGCGATACCATCATCAAGTTCGAGGGCTGCTACCATGGCCACTCCGACTCACTGCTGATCAAGGCCGGGTCGGGGGCACTCGCGCTGGGCGTCCCCAGCTCCCCCGGTGTTCCCGCAGCGCTGGCACAGCATACGCTGACGCTGACTTACAACGATGCCGAGGGCGTGCGACAGGCGTTCGCGCGCCACGGTGATGACATCGCCTGCGTCATCGTCGAGCCCGTAGCGGGCAACATGAACTGCATTCCCCCGAGCGCGGAATTCCTGCAGGAAATGCGCGAGCAGTGCACCGCCAGCGGCGCGGTGCTGATCATCGACGAGGTGATGACGGGCTTTCGTTTCGGCCTGCAGGGGGCCCAGGCCTTCTACGGCGTGGAGGCCGACCTGACGACACTGGGCAAGGTACTGGGCGGCGGCATGCCCGTCGGGGCTTTCGGCGGTCGCCGGGACATCATGGAGCACATCGCGCCCCTGGGGCCGGTGTACCAGGCGGGCACGCTGGCGGGCAACCCGGTGGCCATGGCCGCCGGTCTCGCAACCCTGGAGATCATCTCCGAGCCAGGCTTTTTTGAGCCCCTGTTCGAACGCACCAGCGCCCTGTGCGCCGGTATGCAGGAGGCGGCGGACGCAGCCGGCGTGGCGTTCACCACCAACCACACGGGAACCATGTTCGGCGGGTTTTTCACGAGCGCAGACGCGGTGAACAACTACAATGATGTGATGGCCTGTGACAGCGACGCCTACAACCGGTTCTTCCACAGCATGCTGGACAGCGGCGTGTACCTGGCACCGGCTTTCTACGAGACGGGTTTCATGTCCAGCGCTCACAGCGAGGCGGATATCGCGGCGACCGTCGAGGCGGCGCGGACCGCATTCGCTTCACTGCAGGAGTAGCCATGGCTTTTCATTCCCAGCGCGCGATGTTTCCCCAGACCCGGATGCGCCGTTTGCGCGCCAACGAGTTTTCCCGACGCCTGGTGCGCGAGAGCGAACTTTCTGCTGCAGACCTGATCTTCCCGGTGTTCGTGCTGGAGGGCGATGGCCAGCGCGAAGCGATCCCGTCGATGCCGGGCATCGAGCGCCTGAGTATCGACCTGCTCGTCGAGCAGGGCCGGGAAGCGCTGGATCTGCGCATCCCCGCCCTGGCCCTGTTCCCGGTGATCGGGCAGGAGCGCAAAAGCCTTGACGCCGACGAGGCGTTCAATCCCGATGGCCTGGTGCAGCGCGCGGTAGCCGCACTGAAGCAGTCGCTGCCGGAACTGGGCGTCATCACCGACGTGGCGCTCGATCCGTTCACCACCCACGGGCAGGACGGGATCATCGACGCCGAGGGCTACGTCCTCAATGACGTCACGACCGAGGTCCTGGTAAAACAGTCGCTGTCACACGCGCAGGCGGGCGCGGACGTGGTCGCGCCCTCGGACATGATGGATGGCCGCGTCGGCGCAATCCGCCAGGCGCTCGAAAGCGCCGGACACCACAACACCCTCATCATGGCCTACTCCGCAAAGTACGCCTCCTCCTATTACGGACCGTTCCGGGACGCCGTCGGCAGCGCGGGCAATATCAAGGGCGGCAATAAATTCAGCTACCAGATGGATCCTGCCAACAGCGACGAGGCACTGCACGAGTGCGCGCTGGACCTGGCCGAGGGCGCGGACATGATCATGGTCAAGCCCGGCATGCCCTACCTCGACATCGTGCGGCGAGTGAAAGACGAACTGCGCGCGCCGACCTTCGCCTACCAGGTGAGCGGCGAGTACGCCATGCACTGCGCGGCCTTCGAGCAGGCATGGCTGCCGCGCGAGGCGATCATTCTGGAGTCACTGCTGGCCTTCAAGCGCGCGGGCTGTGACGGCATCCTCACCTACTTCGCCCTCGAGGCGGCGCGCGCCCTGCAGGACTGATGTGCGGCTGCTGGCGGCGCTATTGCTGTCGACCCTCAGCGGCGCTGCGGTGGCGGAGTGCCAGTGCCTGTGGCGCGGCAGCTTTACCGACGTTCAAGCCGACACCGACCTGGTCGTCAGCGGCACCGTAATCAGCGGCAAGGGCAATTCCATCGACCTGTCGGTGGACCGACGCCTGCGCGGATCTCCCGGCGCGCAGTCCACCCTGCGCATATGGCTGAAGACAGGCGATTACTGCCGACCGGAGCCCGAGCTGTTCCCCGTCGGCAGTCACTGGGTCATGGCACTGGACGAAATCACCGAGATCGTTCCGGGTGGCTTCAACCCGGGAACGCCGAATGTCAGCTACGGCCGCGTAGGCGACTACAGCCTGTCCAACTGCGGCGGCTACTGGCTGAGCCGCAGCGGCGCAGTCGTGACCGGCAACCTGGTCGCAGCGCCGCGCTGGGATCGCGAGCCGAAGATGACACCCGTGCTGCTCGACCTCGTCGCGGCCTTCGTGCGCGGCGAAGTCGGCTCACAGCAGCTGCTGGAGGCGAGCCGCGAGGACCCGGCGCTGAAAGAACTCATGCTAGACACCAGGGCGTTCCTGCGCGATTCCGACTGACAGCGAAAGCAGGCCTGCAGTTCTTCATGCCGCCGCATGCCATTCGCACTGTCCGGGCTCGAGCCCAGAAACGCGACCGTACACACCAGGTGCAGGCGGGAAATCTGAGACCACCTTCATACCGCCATATTGCCAGCGACGGAGCTCACACCCCGGCCGTCTTCTGGGTTAGGATAGTTAGGGAATGTTCTGACGTGACATCTCATTAGCAAAAAGAAGAACAGGGGCATGGTCGGCGAACAGGTCAAGGTGGTTGCTGAGTGGTGGATGCGGCTGTGTACGGGTCGCAACCACGACGACAAGGCGCTGGACGAGGAGTCCTACCGGGAGCGCGTGCTCGTCATGGCATCCGGCCTGTGGATCGCCGCCGGGTCCGTCTTTTGCGTCATCGTGAATATCGTCGTAGACCTCAGTCCCGAGGGTAGACTCAGCGCAAACCTGCTGTTCGCCGCCCTGATCCTGGGGATGCTGGGCAGCATGGTCCTACTGCGCGCGTCCGGCAGCCGGCTCGCCGCGGTCAACGTCGTGCTGCTCGTCTTTGGGGGCGGGCTCGCCAGCAGCTGCTTCATCTTCGGCGGCACCTCCTCACCGACCTATTTGCTGCTGATGATGGTACCGCTCATGGGGTCTATCGCGGGCAACGTCAGGACTGCGGTGAGCTGGGGAGTCCTCGTGGCGCTGTTCTGGATCGCCGTAATGGTCGCAGAGAAACAGGG
>JAWVYG010000396.1:0-3960 GCA_033722815.1 Halioglobus sp. | reverse complement strand
GTCGTCGTCAAACGCGTTCTTGACGAACAGCTGGGCCGACCACATCTCGTTGCGCAGACCCGCAAACAGGTCGAGCGTTGCGAAGCTGTCAGTCTCCAGCCGGCCCGTGGTGTCGCCGGGAGACTCGCCGTCGCCACGGTAGGCCACCAGGCCGCTAACGTAGGCCTCGCTGTCTAGCACCGCGTCGGGCCAGTGGTACTCGCTCTGGAAGGTGGCCGTCCACTCCGGCTGAGCGCTGGCGACCTCGCCATCCGCGTCACAGGTGTTGAAGCGGTTGGTCGGGCTCACCGGCGGCAGGGAGGGATCGATACAGGGCACTACACCGTCAGTGAATTCCACGTTGGTGTAAGTAAAGGCGCCGTAAACCATCCACTGATCCGTTACCAGCATGCGAAAGTCGGCTTCCACACCGCGCTGCACCGCCTCGTCCACGTTGACGAATGGCGCACTGGACGGTATCTCCGAGCTGTTGGTAATCAGGTTCCACGCCTCGAGGTTCACTGCGGGCACCTGGTAATCCTCGTACACGCTGTAGAATATTGCGGCCGTATAGCGCGCGCGGCCATCGAACAGGTCGCCCTTCGCGCCGATCTCGATACTGTCCACGGTCTCGCCCTCGTAGAAGGTCAGGTCCGGCTGGAAGACACCGGTGGTATCGAAGTTAGGAGCACCCGGCCGGAAGCCGCGATCCAGCGTGACATAGGCGTTCAGGGCATCGCTGAAGTAGTGGGATAGCTTGACGGTACCGGTCCATTCTTCCCAGCCGAAGTCACCGGCGCCAACCCTGCAGGGCGGCACGCCGTCCCCGTTGACGCTCACACCGAAGCTGTCACAGGTGGGCACGTTGTTGATCGCGGGGAAGGTATCTTCGATCGTGACGGCCGGATCGGTGATCTCGCCGCCGGGCAGCAGCATGGAGCCGATGCCGAAGTCGCCGGTCAGCACAGTGCCATCGCTGAAGTCAAAATCGTTGTACCGCACTCCCACCGTCAGGGTGGTGTCTTCGGTAAAGTGGAATTCATTGTGGGTGAAAAAAGCCTGGATTTCCGTATCAAGCGGGATATCGATAATGATGTTGAACACGCCGGTTGAGCCCACCTGGGCGAAAGTGTCCACCGCTGTAACGGATGAAACGTCCTGGTAGTAACCACCCACGGTCCAGTCCCACATGTCCAAGGCACTGCCGGACACGCGCAGCTCCGTCTGCAGCGACTCGAAGTCGTCCCCGTACGCGGTCTCCTGGAACAGGATGGTGGCGGGAACATCCGTATTATCGCGATCCACCTCGATTTCCTGCGTAGTATCCAGCGCGCCGGCGAACCACTTCACCTCGACGTCGCCGATCACCCAGTTCAGGTGGCCCGTAAGAAAGTGCTCATCGCGCTCCACGATTTCACGCGTCGAATCGGCCACCGCTGCGCGGTCATCAGCTTCGACGTCGAAGGCCGCATCGGCACTGATGGACTCCACCACACGGTAAGCCTCGGAATTCTCCGACTGCATGTAGGTGTAACCCAGTTTTACGCTTAATGTATCGGTAGGTTCCCACAGCAACTTGGAACGAATGCCATCGCGGTTGCGCTCCTCATCCAATGCATTCACCGGGTTGATATTTTCGGTGCCGGTCTCGCGGTCATCGGTCAGTCCCGCGATACGCAGGGCCAGCTGGTTGTCGAGCAGCGGGATGTTGACCGCGCCCTGCAGGTTGTAGCCCATCGGATCGGCCTGGTAGGTGGCTCGCACGTGGCCGTTGACGCCGTCAAAATTGGGATCGGCGGTGGCCAGGATCATGGCACCGGTAGGCGAGGGCTGGCCATACAGGGTACCCTGCGGCCCCTTCAGCAACTGCACGTTGGCCATATCGAACATACTGCCCAGGGCAAACGCTGCCTGGGAGGCCATATAGTAGTCGTCCAGGTACACGCCGACACGCGCCGGTGCGCTCTGCTGCTGGAAGGTGCCGACACCGCGGATACCGACGCCGACGTTGCTGTCGCCCTCGAAGCGTACCTCGATGCCGGTGAACAGCTTGTTCAGGTCATCGCCCTGGAATACCGCGACATCGTTCATCTGGTCGACGGACACTACGGACACCGCCACCGGGGCCTCCGTCAGCGTCTCTTCCTTCTTCTGGGCGGTTACGACAACCTCTTCCAGCACGCCCTGAGCGCTGGCCAGCGCGGGGAAGACGGTGAATGCAACGGCGAGTGCCAATGGCTTACGATTCATAGGTTTCACTCCCAATTTATCCTGATGGTTAGAGGGTAAACTACTCGACGGATGATTCTGGCAACAAACCCCCGCCGCAGGTACGGCAAAATCCGCCAGTTTGATTAGCCTTTCCAACCACTCTTCAACAGGCGGTTGCAGGAGGGATAATCAGGCGGCGTCAGGCACCGGTCGGGGGGCGCCGGCGACGCAATGGCGGGGCCGGTCAGGGCGTCGCCACGGCATGCCGCAGCAGCTGGCCATAGCCGCGGAATACGGGTACCCCGTCGAGGGCGCGCTTGTTGCGCAGGTGTGCGCGCAGCTCGCCCAGGCGGTAGCACGGCACGCTGGCCATGAAGTGGTGCTCCATGTGGAAGTTGACGCCGTTGGGGGCGAAGATCATGCGCTGCCACCAGGGGGCGTCCACCGTGCGCGTGTTGTTGCGCGGGTCCATGTCGTACAGGTCCGGAACCGCCGCGTGCTCGGCCACCTGCCGGATGCGCACGATGAGCATGAACACCGTCATGAAAGCGACCACCCAGAGCAGGTAGGTCCAGCCGATACCGCTGGCCCACAGGATGCCGAACAGGGCGAGCTGCACGATGATCTGCTGCACGAAGGGCTTGGAACTGGCGCGCCTCTCGCTGCTGATGATCCCCGAGGCGCCGCGCAGGATGAACGACACGAGCTTGAAGCCGGTCTGTCCGGTGAGGTCGCGAACCACCTTGCGCCGGAAGCTCTCCCGGGATACGGGATAGGCCTGGTAATTGGGCAGGTCGGGGTCTTCCCGGGTGCCCGCCTTGCGGTGGTGCTCGAGGTGCCCGCGCGCATAGGACGGCTGGTCGTTCAGTACCGGCAGGGCGCACAGCCACTGCCCCACCACGTCATTGAGCCACTGCGTACGGAACAGCGTGCGGTGCCCGCAGTCGTGCATCAGCACGGACAAGCCCAGCTGGCGCCCGCCCAGCAGCACGATCCCTGCGACAATGGTCAGGGGGTTGGGAAACGCCCCCACGGTGGCAAAAATGGCCGCGATAAACGCCCAGTTGAACACCACCAGTCGCCATGCGTGCCAGTCGCTCTTGGAGGTGAAGTACGCCACCTCGTCCCTGGAGAGATAGTCGCTGACTTTCATACCGTGGTCCCGCGCCACTGCGCAAATCGATCGCCAACCAGATAATTATACTCCCAGAAAGTCACTGACCGTGCATGCGCTGGGACGCCAGTTTCTTGTGATTGCGTGACACGCGCTACGGAGAAGAAAATCCAATTATTTCAGCAAGTTGCGGACTGGAGTCTGTACTAGTCCTGCCCTGGCGGCGAGTCGTTGCTGCCCTCCAGTGAATCCGGCGGCGAGGCGATATACAGCTGTACGCCGTCGGCCAGGTCCTGGGAGGTGATGCGAAACTGCACCGTCGGGTAGGTCACCCCCTCCTTCATCGCGGTGACGTTATAGGTGGCGTCCCGCGGCATGTTGAGCCAGGTGACGCCACCGTCCACGGAGGTACTGCTCCAGGAGAAATCGGGAATCACTTCCTCGTTGAAGTACACCGGCCCCACCGCGGCGGGCGCCGCCGGGGTCACGCTGACCATGGCGCCGGGATCGCCGTGAGGCAGGCGGTCGTCGTGCATGCTGCCCCAGCTCTTGCCCACCGTCACCACCATGGCGTTCTCGAAGACGAAGTCGGGGTAGCCATTGACCTGTACCTGGCCCACCACGTAGGGCCGCATGATCAGGTTGTAGAAATCCGG
>JAWVYG010000395.1:0-3962 GCA_033722815.1 Halioglobus sp. | reverse complement strand
TCCGGCGGCACCAGCCAGCGTTCCACCACGTCATCGAACTTCGAGACGGGATTTGAACCCGAGGACCTGGTGTCCTACGAGCTGGGTTACAAGGGCGACCTGCTGGACGGGCGCATGCGTCTCAACGCGGCGCTGTTCCACATGGTCTATGACAACTACCAGCAGAGCGTACAGACCGGCCGCAACGCCGGTGAGCGGGATTTCATCAATATCGAGGACGCCGACATCACCGGGCTGGAGTTCGACCTCACCCTGGCCATCACCGACGACATCACCGGCACCCTGAGCTACGGCTACCTCGACGCGACCTTTGGCACCGACCTGGCCGTGTATGAGCAGATCGACGACAACGCGCCCGGCGGCCTGCGCACGGTGACCGAGGAACTCACCGACGCGCTGGCGCTGGCCCCGGAGCACACCATTACCGCAGCGCTGGATTACAACCGGCAGTCAGAGCTCGGCCTGTTCAACGCCAACGTGAATATCCAGTACCAGGACGAGGCCAACGGCGGCGTGCAGGTCCCCACCGGCGTGCTCAACGACCGCACCCTGCTGGCGGCGACGATGAGCCTGTCCGGGATCGCGCTGGGCGACGCTCCTGGGCAGCTGCGCTTGACGCTGTGGGGCAAGAACCTGCTGGACGAGGAGTACCATATCGGCAACGTCCGTCAGGGGGCCTTCGACGACCTGGGCTTCACCGGCGGTGTGGCGACTTTTGGCGACCCGAGATCGTACGGGGTGACCATGGAGTACGAGTTCCGCTAGCCGGGACAGGGCGTCAAGACGGCGCGCCCTGCCGCGCCGTTGTCACCAGCCCCCGCCGCCGCCACCGCCGCCGCCACCGCCGGAGGAACCGCCGCCACCGCCCGAGCTGGATCCCGGCGCTGTTGCGGCCGACGAGATCGCGCTGTTTAGCCCCGACCCGACGGATTGAGAAAAGCGCGCGACATTCACCGGGTCGAAGGAACCGCGATACCAGGTGGGGTGATAGGCGTTCTCGCCACGCAGCGCCGCGAATACCCTGCTGAACTGCTCCGCCCACTTCTGCTCGACCCCCAGCGCAATGGCGAAGGGCAGGTAGGCCTCGAACAGCTGCGGCGTCATCTCCGGCGGGTTGCGCAGGTTCAACTCGTCCTTCTCGGCCACCTCCAGGTACAGCTTGAAGCCCTCCGAGCGGTCCATCAGGCGCCGCCCGCGCATTGAGGGCGCGCGCAACAGCCAGGCGAACAGCAGGTGCAGCAGCACAACACCGATAAAACAGGCGAGTACCGGCCCACTCCACGCCTGCAGGACCAGGGTCAGCACCAGCGTAATGACGGCAGCCGCGATGGACGGCAGCATCAGGCCGCTGTTGGACTTGAAGTAGAGGTTGCGGTAGTCACGCTGCAGCGCCTTCTTGTGCGCGGTGCGCGCCGCCGAAACGACCGAGTGGTTCTTGTTCTCCAGCACCAGCGTGGCACCGCGATTGAACAGCTTGTTGACGACCTCCCGCTCACCCGGCGCGAGGTCTTCCTGCGACGGCTTGCGGCGCAGGGTATAGGTCTTGCCGAGGGACAGGAAACCACTCTCACAATCGATCTCGATGTAGCCCTTCACCGCCAGGCTGATGACGGCTGCGGTAAACACCTTGTTGTCATAACCCATGCGATGAATAAAACGCAGCGATGCGGGCGAATAGCCCTGCGGCGGCTCGTAGTGGGGAAAAACGACGCCTTCGTCCGGGTCGCGGCCGAACCGGTGCCACACGATACCGAGGTAGACGGCACTGCCCAGCAGCGCGGCAAGCCCGAGCAGCAGGCCGACGTTGTGCCAGAGCAGGTGCAACAGCCTGGCTATCGCGCCCGGTTCGTCCACGATACCCTTGGGCCAGCTCAGCACCAGGGTCAGGCCCTCGCCGGCCGCCAGCGGCACGGTGCTGCGGATGCGCCCGGCGCCGTCGGCCACGTCGGCGCTGTAGTGCTGCGCGCGGCTGCCCTGCACGCCGGTATAGCCCTTGATCCGCAGTTCACCCGCGGGAACAGGCTGCGGCAGCGTTACCGTCGCGCTGGCCCGCTCCATGGGAAACTCCCAGCCGTTGCCCGTGACGTTCCAGTACAGCTCGTCGTGCTCGGCGAAAAGGCCGACCTGCCAGTCGGTACGGTAGGTGAAACGGTAGGTGTACTGCCCGGGCTGCAGGAAGACATCCTTGTCGCCGGCGTAAATGCGCACGCCGTTGGCGCGTTTCTCCGTGTGCCACGGTTCCTCGACGCCATCCCGCGTCACTTCCAGCACGTCGAAATCCACGACATAGCGATTGCCGAAACGATCGCGGTAGCTGGTCGGAAACTCGCGGTAGATGCCGCGCCGGATGCGCTTGCCCTCGGCGACCACGCGGATGCTCTCCTGCACTATCATGGCGCCATCGCTGTCGATGCGGATATCGCTGTCGAAAGAGACGATGCGCTCCGCGGCGGCCACGGGTAGCGTCAGCAGCGTCGCCAGTGCTACAGCCAGGACTGCGCATAGTCGTATCATCAGCGCAGCGACACCGCGGGCGCCTGTCGCTCGGCGTCCTCGTCGACGGCGAAGAACTGGGCAGGGCGAAAACCGAGTGGCCGCGCCAGCAGCAGGTGCGGGAAGGATTCTATACGCGTGTTGAGATTGCGCACGGCGCCGTTGTAGAAGCGCCGCGCGTACTGGATCTTGTCCTCCGTTTCCACCAGCTCGGCCTGCAGCTGGCGAAAGTTATCATCCGCCTTCAGCTCCGGGTAGTCCTCCACGGTGACAATCACCTTGTGCAGGCCCTCCTCCATCGCGTCCTCGATGGCGGCCTTCCGGGCCAGGTCGTCCGTCTGCTCGCTGCGCGTGCGCAGCTCGGTCACCGCCTCCAGAGTCGCGCGCTCGAAATCAGCGTAGGCCTTGACGCAGGTGACCAGGCGGGGAATCAGTTCGTGCCGCCGCTTCAGCTGTACGTCGATATCACTCCAGCCGGCCTGCACCAGGTTGCGGTCCTGCACCAGGGCGTTGTAAATCCAGACGGCGGCGACCCCAACGACCAGCAGTAGCAGCAGAAGCTCAATCATGCTGCCAGTATAGGGCGTGCCGGCTTACCGGAACAGTGGCCCGGCGCTGCGTCCAGGCTCATGCCGGCCCGGGCCAGCTCACCCTGCGCCTGCGCGACAGGCCCGCCACAGGCGCAGTGTCAGCAATGTGCTGGCGCAGGCCAGCAGGGCGAGCCCGCCCGACAACGCGGCCCGGCCGTACAGCCCGTAACCGATCGCGAACAGCGCGCCATAGATCGCTATGGCACCGAGCAGTACACACAGCAGCGCAGCGGGCAGGTTGCCGTGTACCGGCTCCGTGTCCAGCGGGTCGCCGGCGGCCGCCGCCCTGCCCTCCACCGCGGCCCAGCCGGGTCCCCCCGGGTGCACCAGGCGCAGGAAGTTGCGCAGCGTGGCCTCGTCGGTCCCGGGGGCCAACAGCGTGACGGTAAGCCAGCCGGCCGTGGTGACGCCCACGCCAGCGAGCAGCCGCTGCCACTCGGTCCAGCCCGGCAGGTCCGCCAGGTTGAAATACAGCGCCACGACGAAGGAGATCACCATGGCCGAGATCTCGCTCCAGGCGTTGATGCGCCACCAGAACCAGCGCAGTATGAACAACAGGCCTGTGCCCGCACCGACGGTGAGCAGGATGCTGAACGCCTGCAGCGCATTCTCCAGGTACAGCGCGAAAGTGCACGCGGCAGCCATGAGCAGGACCGTGGCAAGCCTTCCTGCCCGCACCAGTTCGCGCTCGGAAGCGTCGGGTTTCAGGAAACGGCGATAGAAATCGTTCACGACGTAGGAGGCCCCCCAGTTGACCTGTGTGGACATGGTCGACATATAGGCGGATATCAGCGAGGCCAGCACCAGGCCCAGCAGGCCCGCGGGCAGGAAGGTCAGCATCGCCGGGTAGGCAAGGTCGTGCCGAACGACGCTCTGCTG